>JAHRVJ010000085.1 GCA_019090765.1 Ilumatobacteraceae bacterium | reverse complement strand
AGGGGGTTGCGTCGGCTACATCTACATCCATGGAAACCGAACCTAACGGGACTGTTGGCAGCACGGTCAAAATATCCAAGTGGCAGGGCCCCCTGCTGGGGCTGCTCGCAACAGCGGCTGGATTAGCTGCTGCGGAGCTGGTTGTCGGCTTGTTCCGGGGCTCATCGTCACCGGTCGTGCCGGTCGGCCAGGAGTTCATCGATTGGGTTCCGAAATCGATGCGCGACTGGGCAATCGAACAGTTCGGCACTAACGACAAGGCCGTCCTGGTATTTGGTGCGCTGATTGTGGTGCTGGTGATTGGCGTAGGCGTCGGCGTGCTGGCGATGCGCGGTCAGCGGGCAGCGGCGTACGCACTGACCTGTGTAATTGGTTTGATGGGCGGATTCGCCGTGCTGATTCGCCCAGCTCCCTCGCTCGGCAAACTGATGCCGACGATTGTTGGCACCATCGTTTCGATTGCGGTGCTCTGGTACCTTGCACCGCGGCCCCTTACCGAAGCAGACCGCCTTGCGGGCGAGGCCGAACCGATGGGTGTCGATCGTCGGCGATTCCTAACTGGAGCGATCGGGGTCGGGTCAATCGCGATATTCGCCGGAGGTGTGGGAAGGCTGCTGCAACAGCGATTTGAGATCAATAACGAACGAAATGCACTGGTGTTACCAGCGGCTGGCGGGAGGGCCCAGGCGCTACCGACCAACGCGCAGCTTTCGGCATCTGGGCTTGAACCGTTTGTCACCCCCAACAGCGAGTTCTACCGAATTGACACGGCACTTGTCGTGCCTCAAGTATCGAAGAATTCGTGGAAGTTGAAGGTTCATGGGTTGGTCGACAATGAGCTCGAAATTACCTTCGATGATCTGCTCGCTCGCCCCCAGGTTGAGCGCTACGTCACGCTGTCGTGCGTGTCCAACAAGGTTGGCGGCGACCTGGTAGGCAACGCTCTGTGGCAGGGCGTGCTGGTCAAAGACATTCTCGAAGAGGCTGGCTTGCAAGAGGGCGCCGAACAGGTCGTAGGCCGATCGGTTGATGGGTGGACCTGCGGGTCGCCAACTGAGGTCATTATGGATGGCCGCGACGCCATGCTGGCAGTTGCGATGAATGGCGAGCCGCTGCCTGCACGTCACGGATACCCAGTACGGATGGTGGTTCCAGGGCTATATGGCTACGTATCGGCCACTAAGTGGATCACCGAGCTGAAGCTGACCCGCTGGGAAGATTTCGATGCCTATTGGATCCCGCGTGGCTGGTCGAAGAAGGGGCCGGTTAAGACCATGGCGCGCATCGATACTCCCCGCAACGGCAGCGATCAGATGTCAACTGTTGCCATCGGCGGTGTGGCGTGGGCTGTGCACCGCGGTATCTCTCAGGTGCAGGTGCGCGTCGACGAAGGGGAATGGCGCGATGCCGACCTCGGGGGAGTGCCCTCAAACGACACCTGGGTTCAGTGGGTGTACGAATTGGAAGCCGATCCGGGAAGGCACGTAATCGAAGCCCGAGCCTTCGACGGCGACGGTGTGCCCCAGGCCGAAGAACCCGCCCCGGTTGCCCCCAACGGAGCCCAGGGCTACCACCGCATCACCATAGAAACCAGCAAATCCTCCAACTGAGGTCGTCGCCAGCCCAGCGGCCGTCCCTCCCGCCGCCGAACTTCCCCCAATTCCGAAATTTGCTGTGATACGCGCGCTATGCGTCCGAATTACAGCAAATTTCGGAGTTGGGGTGGAGCTTTCACCTGAAATATGTTGCTGATCGAACGCCCACAGTTCGAATCACAGCAAATTTTGGAAAGGGGGGCGGGTGGCGCTTGGTTAGGGGAGGGTGGCGGCTTTTTCTGTTAGGGCGGTTAGCAGCTCGTTGAAGGCTTGTTGGAAGCTAGTTACGCCTTCGCGTTCTAGTTGGGCGGCTACGTCGTCCATGTCTACGCCTTGTTGGGGCAGGGCTGCCCATACTGCTTCGGCTTGATCGAAGTCGGCGTCGACGCGCCTGGCTAGGGCGCCGTGATCGTCGAAGGCTTCGAGGGTGTTTTCGGGCAGGGTGTTCACCGTGTGCGGGCCAATTAGTTCATCGACATAGAGGGTGTCTGGGTAATCAGCGTTCTTAGTCGATGTTGATGCCCATAGCGGGCGCTGCACTTGGGCGCCGCGTGCCGCTAGTGCTTCCCATCGAGTTCCCGTGAATGCCTTGAGGAACAGTTGGTAAGCAATCTTGCCCTGGGCAACGGCGGCCTTGCCGCGTAACGCCAGTGCTGCATCCGAGCCGATTGCGTCGAGCCGGTTGTCGACTTCGGTGTCGACGCGGCTGATAAAGAAGCTGGCGACGCTTGCGACCTGGGAAAGGTCGGCATTGGAGTCAGCGGCCAACCGTTCGAGCCCGGAGATGTAGGCCTCGATGACCTTCGCGTAACGGTCGAGGCTAAAGATCAACGTGACGTTGATGTTGCGTCCTTCGGCGATCATCTGCTCGATGGGGATTAGCCCCTCCTCGGTACCGGGAATCTTGACCATCAGATTGCGCCGGTCGACACGCTCATGCAGTTTGCGGGCGGCGTCCTCTGTACCCGGGCCGTCGTGGGCGAGGCCAGGGTCAACTTCAACGCTGACGAACCCGTCGGTTCCGTGCGACTGGTCGTAGACCTTTGAAAACACATCGCAAGCGCTGTGGATGTCGCGGATTACGAGCGACCAGTAATCCTCAATGATCGGCCGTTGCCGCGCGCGGAGTTCAGCGAACTGAACGTCGTAGTCGGCGGACCCTTGTATCGCTTTTTGGAAGATCGACGGGTTTGAAGTGAGCCCGCGCACTCCGCTGTCGCGGATCTCAACCAACTTGCCAGATGTAACATAGTCGCGCTTCAAATTGTCGAGCCACGGGCTCTGCTCGAGTTCTGGGTAAAGCGCGGCGATGTTGTGGTTGTCGGCCATGGTGATGTGGCTCTCCGTTCGAGGTGCGTTGGTGAGGGTCTGATTTAGTTGAGTAGTTCGAGCGCCTGCGCAACGACGTGGTTGACGTTGATGCCAAGCTTGTCCAGTACCAGTGCCCCCGGGGCGCTCGCACCGAAACGGTCGATGCCGATAGTTGCGTTGGCGTAACGCTCCCAACCGAACGTAGAACCCGCCTCGACGGAGACGACGGGCACTCCCGCGGGGAGTAGCTCGTCGTGATACGACTTGTCT
>JAHRVJ010000084.1 GCA_019090765.1 Ilumatobacteraceae bacterium | reverse complement strand
CGCCCACCACTACTGTGAGTGTCAATTCTTGGTGCTCAAGTTCCAATTACCGGACAACCGGGTTGGCCAGGGTGCCGATGCCCTCAATTTCGAGATGCACGACATCACCAGGCTTGAGAAACTCAGGAGGCTGGCGCGAAAAGCCGACTCCTCCGGGTGTGCCGGTGGAGATCACGGATCCTGTCTGGAGGGTGATGTCTTGGCTGAGAAAGTGCACGAGGTAGGCAACGTCGAATATCAGCTGCGATGTGTTGCTCGACTGCTTGACTTCGTCGTTGAGCTTCAGCATGATGCTCAGGTCTTTGGCAGCACCGAGTTCATCGACAGTTGTGATCCAGGGGCCCATTGGTTTGAACGTGTCAAGCGACTTGCCTCGCGTCCATTGACCGTCACTGAACTGAATATCGCGAGCTGAGACATCGTTGACGATCGTGTAGCCGGCCACATGCTGAAGGGCGTCCTGCCGGCGAATTCTCTTGCCTGGCTTGCCGATCACGATTGCGAGCTCGACCTCCCAGTCGACATCTTTTGACGATGAGGGCATCTGGATCGGGGAGCCGGGGTGCGTAATCGCATTCGGGAGGAAACAGAATGTCTGCGGGTTGGCTGGCTCCTCGATTCCGGTTTCGGCTGCGTGGTCGGCGTAGTTGAGCCCGATCCCGACAAACTGTGGCGGGCATGGGACCGGTGCCAACAGAGTCACGTCGTTGAGGCTCAGGTCCTGGGTGGTCCCGTCAGCGATGGAGCGCAGTTGAGTGCTGTCGAGCGCGAGCGCCTCGATGAGTGGTGGTGCGGAATCGCCAACCACTGCAATCAAGCTGTCTTCGACAAAGCCCCAGCCGATTGTCCCTTCGTGGTCAAACCTGGCGATCTTCAAGTTGCCTCCATTGTCGGTCGGCGAGTGATCGTAGTCGCCAGTCCAACATGACCCGCAAGGTCAGAAGTTTCGGGCCCGTTCTAACGTGCGCCGGTGCTCGACGATTGGGACGGCACCGGATCAACACCCTCGCGGCCAAGTTGATTACCAATCGATCTCGGACCCCAACCCGGCTGCTCACTACGCAACTCCACAATCAGCGATTCAACCATCAACGACATCTGACGCGGACACGGCAACGGCCGCGGTAACCCATCCACCAACCCCGGCAATCCATCTGCGGCACAGCGACGCAACACGTCTACGTTCGTCAGCAAACAAGGGCCCTGGTAAACAAGTCAAGATCCGCGTGATGGCGGATCTTGACGTACTTGAGCGAACCCTCTTGTGGATCTGGGGAGAAGTCGGAGAACCGACCAAGGCTGATCAGGCCTTGTCGAGATGCTCGAGGGTCTGGCACCGCTTCAGACGCGCCCTCTCCGCACGCACGTCAGTCAACTCGATGAGATATCCCACTGGTTCTGTGAGCAACGTCACCTCGCCGACCGACCGGGTGGCCCGAGTTCGCCCGAATGCCTGAATCGCTCGGCAAGGTCGGTGGCGCCGTTGCCCGCCGCACCACGACCAGAGCCTCCGTCGGGCTGTCGCCGCCGTGCGGCAATCAGGCGGGCGGTCCGAGGACCCGTCACCTTATTGTTCAACCAGTCTTATTCAGAGATTCTCAAAAACTCTGAATAAGACTGGCTAGGCTTCAGTGATGGCTGAGCCTGAATCAGCGAGTGAGACATCAGAGGGTTCCCGCGTGCCAGTGCAGTCCGACGCGAGCTTGACCTCGGCCGACTGGCCGCCGGTCGAGTACGAGGGATGCGATTGGGTGGGGTCATTCGACATTCCTCGTCGTTGGCAGTCGACATTTACTGGGCCTTACGAAGCCGCCGTCGTTCCTGAGATCGCGGAACTCCACCCAATATTGCCCACCGGGACCGCAGCACTCGCCGATGAGGCAACGGCGGAGCTTGCCCGCTTCGACGCGGAAATGGGATCCGAGATCGCCCCGTTCGCGGCGATTCTGTTGCGCTCCGAATCTGCTGCATCTTCCCGGATTGAAAACCTGACGGCCTCCGCAAAGGCCGTCGCGCTTGCCGAGTTGGGGGACGCCTCGGGACGCAACGCAACCGAGATCGTCGCCAACACCAGCGCGATGACAGCGGCAATCGCTCTGGCGGACCAACTCGATGCTCCGGCGATCCTTGCGATGCACGCCGCTCTCCTCGACCAACACGATCCGAAGATCGCTGGCAAGTGGCGCGATGCGCAAGTCTGGATCGGATCGAGCAGCTACGGGCCCCACACTGCAGCCTTCGTCCCTCCTCATCGCTCACGCGTGGTGGCCGCAGTCGGCGACCTCGTGGGATTCATGAGGCGGGACGACCTACCGGTGCTGCCGCAAGCGGCGATCGCCCACGCACAGTTCGAGACAATTCACCCGTTTCCCGACGGCAACGGCCGAACCGGGCGAGCCATCGTGCAGTGCTTGCTTCGAGGCAAGGGCCTCACCCGTCAAGTAACGGTTCCGGTATCGGCTGGGTTGCTCACCGACATCGATCGATACTTTGGCGCGCTCACGGCCTACCGCTCGGGCGACGCCACACCGATTGTCGAACGCTTCGCAGAGGCGAGTTTCGACAGCGTCGTCAACGGGCGACAGTTCGTCAGCGAACTTCGCGATATTCGCGCGTCCTGGAGCGAGTCGATCACGAGCCGGCGTCAGGCGATCGTGTGGCGAGCACTCGACATCGTCTTCCAACATCCCGTCCTCGACAACGCACTCGTGCAACGCGAGCTCGACGTCTCGCCAATGGGTGCCGAAGCAGCGATCACCGAACTCGTCGGGATCGGCGCCCTCAAGGAGATCACCGGTGGTCGACGCAACCGCCGATACGCCGCGACTCGCGTGCTCGCCGCGCTCGACGCTTTTGCTGAACGTGCCGGGCGTCGTGCGTCGTGACCTCATCGCGCTGAGGCCGGCGTGCGGGCTATGAACCGCCTCTATCGCTGGCTCTCGGCGAGCTTCTCGTCGCGACGTGCCTCGGTCTGCCCGAGCCCCTTCGCTCGCGGCCCTCCAACCGAAAATGGTGG
>JAHRVJ010000009.1 GCA_019090765.1 Ilumatobacteraceae bacterium | reverse complement strand
GCCGACACGTCCCCCTATTAGCGGGGGAGTGCTGGCGGCTATGACCAGCGGACGCGGACGTTGCCGCGCCAGAGGTCCATGAGTGTGCTGTCGCCAATCATCGCGATGCTCGAGTCGGGCGTACGGTTCCACAGTTGGACATAGAGTCCGGCCGCGGTTCCGGTGAGTGTGAGGTCGGCCCGTTCGCCGTGGCGTGAGGTACGGGTTCGCTCGGGGCCGAAGGTGACATACCAGTGTTCGTTGGTGTCTTGGGCGTGGACGTGGAGGACTTTGGAGCTCTCGATTCCGATTGGGCGCCTCGGCACGAAGGCGGACAAGAGTTCATCAAGCATGTCGCCGGCGAATCGTGGTTCAAACTGCGATGGGATCCCGCGCGATTCCTCTGCGTCGACTCGGTGCACCGCGATCTCACTGGCCTGTCGGCGAGCCCACATTGAAAGAGGTGACTTTGCCGGAAGGAAGGTGGCGCATTCGAGATCAGCGGGCGCCGCTTCGAGAACCTCGACCAGATTGGCATGGGTATTCCGGTACCAGGAGACGAGGTCAGCGTCATCCGGCCAAGATTCAGCGAGGGTTGGCCAATAGCGGGCAAGGTCGGGTAGGTCTTCTGTGTCGTTAATGACATCTGCTTGTGGGATTGCGACATTTGCAGCGGCCCACAGATGAATCAAACCGAGGTGGCGAACGAGATCACGCATGTCCCAGCTAGGGCACGCTTCAATTCCCACGTTCAACTCGCCATTATCGGCCGCCGACGCGAACAGGTCGCCCTCCGTGGTCACGAACTCGATGTATTCGGAGACTTCCATGCTGTCACCTTTCTTGGGAAGTTCACCGTAGGCGACTCCAGAGGCTCCGATACTGTAATACAGCCGTGGATTGGCTCGACTCACGCAGCAGGCACAGCGGAGCCTTCGCCTCGCCTGGCTCAAGTCGGAACGGCGCTCCGTTCTAGCTCAGTATCTCTTCGAGCCAATTGAAGACGAGTTCATCCCGCTGCCCTTGAGCGGCGGGTTCGCAGTGGCCGTTGCCCCATCGGCGCGGCTGCCATGAACTCGTCGAACGCCTCCTTCTCGCCGTCGTCCAGGAGTTGAACCATGATGTCCGGTAGCGGCTCTTCCCAGGGCGCATTCACTGCTGTCACGCCGGGAACGGGTCCATTTTGCGCATGGGGAAGGAATAGGTAGCCCTCTAGTTGAGTGTCCTCATATGGGATTGTGACCTTCTCGACCGGCGGATCGAACCTGATCGCTGCGGCGTCCCAACACTTTCGGTGGGCCACCCACAGCTCGGTGTAGCGCCACGGGCCAGATGTTCCTGGGGCCACCGAAGAAGCGTTGCATGGGTCGCGATGGTACGCGTCTGCCGTACTCTGATCACGCACATTCCCGAATGGCGACGACGCCCGCACAGACCGGAGCGACCTCGGCGACGTGGGACGGCGCCGGGTGCCGCTAATTGGGTATGAGGCCTTTCGACCACAGCATCGCTATTGTCAACTGCTCGACGGCGATGACTTCTCATTGAGCCGACACACACGAGCGATTCGGCAATGCCTCATCAGCGAGGCGCAGGGGGATAGTCATGCGAATATCAACGGGGATTGGGCTTGCCGCTGCTTTAGGGCTTGGGAGTGTGTTGATTGGCGACCCAGCGGGTGGCCTTCCACTATCGCCAAGTGCTGGGGGTTCCGAAGTGTTCCTCGACCAACAGTCGACCGACATCGAGGTGAGCGATCCGGTGGATCCTGTGTTGTCGCCACGGATCGACTCATTGATTGACGCTGCGCCTGACTTGGCAGACACGACCTTCGTTGGGTCGCGCATCAACCCTTTGGCCGACGAGCCTGATCGGGGTGCCCGAGGAACTTGGGATCGGGGCGCTGCACCAATCGATTCGCTGATCGAGCCGACGCGATTGGCGGATCATCGGACGCCGTCGCTCGCGAACAGCTGGGACGGTACCGGTAACCCAACTGCGTGTGGAGGCTGCGTCCCGCCAGACACAAACGGCGACGTAGGACCAAACCATTACGTGCAAATGGTCAACGCAACCAAGGTCCAGATATGGGACAAGTCAGGCACTCAGCTGCAGGCTCCGACTGACCTGAGCGAGCTGTGGTCATCCGGCAATTGCAATGGTGACCGCGGTGACCCGGTTGTTCTGTATGACCCACTCGCGGACCGCTGGGTATTGAGCCAATTCGCCGATCCTTCCCAGATGTGCTTCGCGATCTCGCAGACGCCGGACCCTGCAGGTTCGTATTTTCTTTATGAGTTCGACGTCCTCGCCTTTCCCGACTACTTCAAATTGGGAGTCTGGCCCGACGCTTACTACATGTCGGCCAACGAGACTTCTTACACGGCGTACGCTTTTGAACGGTCGAAGATGCTCGCCGGCGCCGCGGCGGCATTTCAGAAGGTGACGCCTGCTTCCACCAATCTGTTGCTACCGAGCGATCTTGATGGTGCGAACCCGCCGGATGCAGGTGAACCGAATCACTTCTACACCTTCAAGGACGATGCCCAGCACGGCGGTGCTGACCGTATCGAGGTGTATGACTTTCACGTCGACTGGGTGACGCCCGCCAATAGTACGTTTGCCCTCGCTGCATCGCTGCCGATCGCTGCGTTCACTTACACCGCGTGTGGGCACTTCAACTTCGATTGCATACCGCAGAAGGACACGACCCAAAAGGTCGATCAGATCGGTGAGTGGCCGATGTGGCGATTCTCCTATCGCAACTTTGGTACGCACGAGTCGATGGTGGGCAACTTCTCGGTCGGAGGTGGTACTGGCACCGCGGGTTCCGCGATCCGTTGGTTCGAGCTTCGCCGTACCGGTTCGGGGACATGGACCCTTTATCAGGAAGGGACACACGATCTCGGTGACGGCCTCGACCGGTTCATGGGGTCGATCGCCATGGATCAGTCAGGCAACATCGCGCTCGGGTATACGACCTCAAGCCCGGCGACGTTCCCTACGATTCGCTACGCCACACGGCTGGATAGCGATCCGCTTGGCACTCTCGGGGCCGAGCGGATCATGCAGGCCGGTGGAGGATCCCAGCTCGGGTCGAATCGTTGGGGGGACTACTCCGCAATGACGGTTGACCCAGCTAATGACTGCACCTTCTGGTTCACAACCGCTTACTATGCGGCGTCCTCGTCCACTACCTGGTCGACCACGGTAGGTAACTTCCAAGAGCCCCTATGCGGAGCGGCAACTCCGGGAGCCCCGACTGGCGTGGCCGGTTCGGCTGCCAACGCAGAGGTGTCAGTGTCGTGGTCGGCTCCGGCCTCGGACGGCGGCACTCCAATTACGGGATACATCGCGACATCGTCGCCTGGCGGAAAGACATGCGCTACAACCGGAACACTGGGTTGCACCGTTACTGGGTTGACGAATGGCACGAGCTACACGTTCACTGTGACGGCGACGAATGCGGTTGGTACCGGTCCGGCGTCGGCCCCCTCGGCTGCCGTCACCCCGCCGCGTTTGTTTGTCGCCGTGACGCCGTTTCGGGTTGTGGATACGCGGCCTGGTGGGGTGAGGGTTGGTTCGGTTGATGGGTCTGCTGGCCCGTTGCGGGTGAAGGTGGCTGGTGCTGGTGGTGTGCCAGGGGTTGGTGTTGATGCGGTGTCGTTGAATGTCACTGTGGTTGAGGGTGGTTTGCCGATAGTTGGTGGCGGGTTTGTGACTGTTGATGGTTGTTCGAGTCCGCGTCCGAATGCGTCTAACTTGAATTTCGGGCAGGGCCAGACGGTGCCGAACGCGGTGATCACGCCAGTATCGGCATCTGGTGAGGTGTGTATCTATGTGTATGGAACTGCGCACATCATCGTCGACATCAACGGATACTTCCCGACCTAGCGCGCTGAACCGACTGCCCAGGAGTTTTGTGGTCCCCGCTTCCGCAGGCTGCGACTGTCAGCAAAGTTGCGACGGCCAGCGCAGTTGTTCGACGTCGCCATCGGCGACAGCAGCGAAGTCACGCGGGGCTCGCCCGCTGGAACTGGTAGCAAGAGTCGCTGCTGGGATGCCTCCGCGATCCAAACGCGGTCATCGACTCAGTTCTCGAAGAGCACATCCGAACGATTGTCGGCAATGGAACCGCCATCGGTCGGCTAGGTGACCCAACCGCTGCAGTCATGGGCCGTGCGAGAAACCAACCATGAGCATTCCGCCATTACATCCCGACTGTCAGCCACTCACCGGGCTTTGCGGTAGTTGGCGTGGACAG
>JAHRVJ010000001.1 GCA_019090765.1 Ilumatobacteraceae bacterium | reverse complement strand
TGCGGCCAGTGCGTGCCGTGCCGAGTCGGCACAGTGCGCCAAGATGAGACTGTGGAACAACTGGCAACCGGTAGTCGTGGCGGTCGGCTTCAGCTGCTCGCTGAGATCGGCCAAGTGATGACCGACGCCTCGATCTGTGGCCTCGGCCAAACCGCGCACGCCGCCATCGAATCAGCGGTGACCACACTCGGGGTGTTCGCCGATGACTAAGACTCCAATCACCATCGATGGTCAAGTAGTTGCCGCCGAAGAGGGCGCAACACTTCTCAGTGTTTGCCGGGAGCTGGATCTCGACATCCCAACCCTCTGCTACGGCGACACGATCGAACCCAAGAGCGCGTGCCGTCTATGCATGGTCGAGGTCGCCGGAGCGCGCACGCTGGTGCCAGCCTGCTCGCGCTCAGTGGAACCAGACATGGTTGTCCACACAAGATCAGAACGTGTCGATCACGCCCGCAAGATGGTGCTCGAGTTCCTTGGCTCCACCGTTGACCTCTCACTGACCGACAAGGTTGCGGACTGGTCCACGGAGTACGGAGCAGAACCGGGCCGCTACGTCGACGCGGCAACCATCGCCGACCAACCCGTGCTGGTCGACAACGAGCTCTACGTTCGCGACTACGCGAAGTGCATCCTCTGCTACCAATGCGTCGACGCTTGCGGTGAGCAGTGGCAGAACAGCTTTGTCATCGAGATCGCCGGACGCGGCTTCGACACCCGGGTGTCAACTGAAAACGACGTTTCCCTGGACGAGTCCGCCTGCGTGTACTGCGGCAACTGTATTCAGGTCTGCCCAACCGGGGCGCTCATGTCAACTTCGGAATACGAAATGCGTGCGTCTGGAGAGTGGGACAAGGAGAGTCAATCCACCACCGAAACAATCTGCGCGTTCTGTGGTGTGGGCTGCAGCCTCACGTTGCACGTGCAAGACAACACCATCGTCAAGGTCAGTTCTCCCCCGGACAATCCCATCACCCACGGGAACCTCTGCGTCAAGGGCCGCTTCGGCTACCAACACGCACAGAACCTTCCTGCCGGGTAAATTGCTACCCCCCGCCCGGATAGTTCAGCGCGACGGTCTCGATATAGGTCAGGTCCAAGGCCACGCCGCCTCCCAGCACCCCCTCCAGTTGTGCTCCGAGTTGCTTCACGTCGTCGGGCTGCGACGCGCCCGTGACCACAACTGATACCTCGGACCCGTCCACGGTTAGTTCAAAGACGTCGAGATCCTGCCCCTTAGCCCACTCGTGGACAACTGCCTGAGCATCGTTTTCTTCTCCGAGCTGCAGTCTCAGTTGGCGGCCTGTCAGCGCCAGCGGTAGGGCCACGAGCAACATCGCCACCGAAACTATGAGCAGGGACTTCGCAACCTCGGCTTGCTGAGCGCGAAGTTGCTCAATCGGCGGATAGCCCGAGACCAGGAAGACGATCGAACCCGCAAGGATCATCCCGACCAGGTTGACCGTGAACAGCAGCGAGGCTCCAACGACGTCTTCGAACTCGCCGATGCGTAAGGCGATCCCGACAACCGCCAACGGAGGGACCAACGCCACGGCGATCGCGGCTCCGGGTAACGAGTCAGAGACGTCGGATCGCGATATTGCGAACGCTCCCGCGGCGCCCGCGGCGAGAGCAATCAGGAGATCGATCAATGTCGGGCTGACCCGTGATGTGATCTGGGCACTGTCCAGTATCGGGTCTGACTCGCTGGCAAGCAGCCCAGTGACCAGCCAAGCAGTAACGACGGCGACGCCGACACCGCCAGCAACGGTGAGTAGGGCACCGAGTATTCGACCAGGCGATGCCGAGACCAAAGCCGCCGCCGCCCCCATGATTGGTGTCATCAACGGCGAGATGAGCATTGCCCCGATCACGACGGCAGTCGAATCCTCAATGATGCCGAGAGCCGCAATCGAGGTTGACAACATCATCAATAGCCCGAATCGCCATAGCCGATCGCGTGCCTTGGACCCTTCATAGAAGAGCTTTTCGGTGACAGCGGCGCGTTGGTCTTCCTCCATTGGAAATCGTTCAAGCAACTGCTGAAGACCATTGGCCAGCACTGGTGCCACTGGCCGATCACCTTCAGAGGGAACCGCAACGAGGGCAATTACGGCATCCGCGGCCCACGCGATCACCAAACCCAAGAGCAACACGTCAATTGTTCCCTCGGGAACAGCCATCGCCAGGGCACCCGCCGCGATCAAGGCCGCCCCCCGCCAGAACGCCATCGACGAAGTCGCCGGAGTGGGGTGTCGCACGCTGCGCAAGATCCCCCCGATACCAGAGATCGTCAATACCACCCCGACGAGAAGACCCATTACATGAGTCGTCGCTTGCGGCCACACAATCAGAACGGTTCCCCCACCGACCAGCACCACCGCGCGGGCCGAAACTGTCGACCGGGCCAGGGTGCGTTCTTTCGATGATGCCCGGCGCGTGACGTATGAGGTCACCGCCACCGCGATCGCTATCGCGCCCAGGATGGCGGCGGTCGTGTCCGGCCCACGGTCGGGCCACGCCAGAAAAACAACCAGACCAATCAGTACCACCGCTCCCCGGGCGACTGCTACTCGCCGGAGATCGAGGTCCTCTTCTGTCCAGACGTGCAGCCGTTGGCGAGAATCTGTCGGCCAGCCACGAAGTTTGTGCTCAGCGGCATCGGTCACGCCGCCGAGTATTACACAAGCGATTCCCACCCTAGATGCCCATCGGCGACGGCCCAGCGCGCGAAGATAGACGCCGATGACGCCGCCTGGCACGGGCCCAAAACCCCTTCTCCGCGCAAGAGAGTGGCGGCGTCCGCGGCTGTTTTTAGACGCAGGAGACCAAGGGCGTTCGAGACGCTCATCGGACCTAGTCCTGCTCCTTTCGACAGTCATCGGCACGTCGCTGTTGGCACTTGCCGAGGTTCCACAACTCGGCTTCTCCCAATCGATTGAGCTGTTTTTCACCAACTTGCCATCATCAATGCACGGGGTCTGGCAAATATTCGCTGATCTACCGTTTGCGCTCGCCGCGCTCGTCGCGATCAGTGCGCTGCTCAGCCGCCACCTTGCTGTCGCCCGCGACCTCCTCCTCGCTGCCGCATTCGCCGCTCTTGTTTGGATGCTGCTCACGCGAGTAATTGATGGTCAATGGCTCGGTGCCGGGGACACTCTGTGGACTACCGAAGGGCCGCGGCGGTTCCCGGCTCCCAGGCTGGCAATACCCGGCGCCGTACTCGTGGCCGCGTCACCCCACCTGGTCGTTCCGGCGAGAAGGATCATCCGCTGGGCACTCGGCCTGGCGGCAGCGGCGACGGTGGCACTGAGCGCCAGTTCTCCTCTCGGTGCCGTCGCCGGCCTGCTCGTCGCGACGGGCGCCGCGGCGGCAGTACACCTGGTCTTCGGATCCGGTGCCGGCAGACCAAGCCTCGCCGACGTACAAGCGGCGCTGCGCCAACTCGGAGTCCCCGCCGAGGTGACGGGCGCCGCTGAAAGTCAACCGTCGGGAGTATTCGTCGCCAAGGCCCAGCACGCCGACGGAAGTGAGCTGAGCGTCAAGATCTATGGACGCGACGCCTACGACGCGGCCATGGTGGGCAGGGCGTGGCGCACAATATGGTTCCGTGATCCGGTGGCAGCAGTCGGATTCGGACGGTTACAGCAGGTCGAACACGAAGCTTTCCTCACACTGCTAGCGCAGCAGGGCGGGGTTCGGACAGAGACTGTGATTACCGCACAGTCGACGGAGTCCGACGATGCCATCCTCGTTCTTCGATCCCCTGGTCAGCCGCTGCTCGAATTATCTCCGAGCGAGCAAGGCCATCAACTCGCTGAACTCTGGCAGGTGCTGGACCGGCTGCACGGTGCCGATATCGCACACGGCGAATTGGATGCCGAGCACCTGAGCGTCTTCGACGGAGAACTTGGCCTGTCGAGTTTTCGTGCAGCGAGCGCCGCGCCAAGTGATGCCCAACTTCGCACCGACAACGTCCAGGCGTTGGTCACAATCGCCCTGCTACTTGGGGGGAATCGCGCCTTGGATCTCACTATCGACGCGCTCGGGCCGAGCCGCGTGGCCGCGATGCTCCCCTTTCTGCAGATGGCAACACTGACACCGAGTCAACGTCACTCGATCAGGCATGGCGATTTCGACCTCGACGACTTTCGTGAGCTCGCCGCGACCGCGGCCGACGTCGAAGCACCCAAGCTGCAGCAACTTCGACGGTTCACGATCGGGTCGATAGTTCGCATCGTCCTGCCATTGATCGCGTTGTACATCATCGCATCAGCCATCTCGAACTTCGACATGGCCCAAGTTGCCGACGAACTCAGCGACGCCATCTGGTGGATCGCGGCGCTCGCTTTCCTCATCGCTCAGCTTCCCCGACTCGCTCAGGCCGTCGCAACAATGGGGGCATCTCCGGTACCGCTCCCATTGGGGCCGGTCTATGCGTTGCAACTCTCGGTGTCATACGTGAACTTGGTGATCCCATCGACCGCAGCCCGGATGGCAGTCAATATCCGATTCTTTCAGCGCCATAGCGTCCCGCCGGGCGGCGCGTTGGCTGCTGGCGCCCTCGACGGCCTGAGCGGGTTCATCATCCAGGCGCTGCTGCTTGGGTCGATGCTGATATTCGGGTCGCAGTCACTCGACCTGAGCCTGTCTGCAGCAGACTCTGGCCCGGCATTCCGCCTGTTGCTGATCATTCTCGGTGGGTTACTAGTCACCGCAGTAATCCTCGTCGCCATCGCGCGGGTCCGGCAGTTCATCATCCGCTGGGCCAAACAGATCCTTGGCGAAGCGGGTAGTGCGCTACGTGGTCTCCGTTCGCCACGACGGTTGCTAATGCTGTTCGGGGGCAACATCGCCAGCGAGTTGTTATTCGCTGGCGCGCTCGGTCTTTTTGCTGCCGCAGTCGGATTCCAACTGGGCAT
>JAHRVJ010000083.1 GCA_019090765.1 Ilumatobacteraceae bacterium | reverse complement strand
TGCAACGGAAGTAGGTAGTTCGCGAGGCCGAACCCGAACGGAACGGCGAACAGGTACACCATCACGCTGCCATGAATGGTGAAGACGCTGTTGTAGGTCGCGGCGCTAACAAACTGCAGGCCTGGTTCGGCGAGTTCGGCGCGGATGATTCCTGCCAAGGCGCCGCCGATCAGGAGGAAGGTAAGCGAGGTAGCGAAGTACGCAACGCCGAGCGCCTTGTGATCGGTTGTCGTCAGCCAGCCGATAACGGTGCGCGGTAGCCCGGAGTGCTTGTGGTCGGGGTCCGACCCGACGTAGTCATTGAGATCAAGAATTGGCGGCATCTCCTCGGAGAGTCGCTCGCCCGGGTCGATCGCGGTCATGAATCATCCTCTGTGGAGCTTCGCTGCTCGCCGAGCCAAGCTTCGAACTGGTCAGGGGGAAGTACCTGGACGCCGAAACGCATGAACGCATGGTCGAGACCGCAGTACTCGGCGCACACACCGGCGTTTGGGAAGTCGCCGAGTTGATCGTTGATCTCCACCGAGAACGTGCTCGGAGATCCTGGAATGATGTCGTGTTTGAAGCGAAACGCAGTGATCCAGAATGAGTGCACAACGTCGAGCGATTCAAGGTTGAACTGCACTGTCGAGTCTGCGGGGAGCACGAGGGTGGGAGTGTCGTCAGCAGGACCGCCGACGACCTCGATGCCTGCTTCGGGGTAGGCGAAAGCCCATTGCCACTGGAAGGCGGTTACGTCGACAACGAGGTCTGGTGTCTTTTTGTCGACGTCTTCGATCGCGCTGACTGAAACGAAAGTGATCGCGACCAGTGCGCCGATGATCGCCAGTGGCACCAGCGTGTAGGTGATCTGGACTGGTAGCGAGTACCGCGTTTGAGATGGCAGGTTTTCGTCGCGGCGGCGATAGCGGATGGTCACAAACAGCACCAGCAGAACGACGAAGGCAACAACCGCGAGACCGAGGTAGAGGTTGAGGTCCCAGATCTTGTCGATGTCTTCGGCCTGTTTAGTAATCGGCGGGTCAAGCGCGGTTGAGGGAGCAGCGGCGATGATCACGAATGACTCTCCTCGGAAATCGCGTTTTCTGAATCTTCGCTGGCGACCCCGTAGCCACCGTCTGCGGATCGTTCGATTGGAACCCGACGCTCGCTGTTGGCGGGGCCCGGGCGGTCGCGGAGGGCGATGCAAATTCGTCGCGTCAGGACCAGCACGATCGGCGGAACGACCAAGAACGCGAACTGCAACACCCTGGTGACCGTGGCCATCGGCATGTCGAATGTGCGGGCAACTACGTCCTGGGCACCGCCAATGAACAGGATCCCGACTGCGGCGATTGAGGCGGCTCCGATCGCGGTGCGCCAAGGGGCGTCGCGAGGACGGTCAAGTAGATGATGGTCGCGATTGTCGCCCGTGAGCTTTCGTTCAATTAGCGGTACCGCGTATAGCCCACCAAAAATTGTGGCCGACACCACTACGCCGGAGTAGAAGATGTTGTTGATGACGAAGCCGCCGATTCGCGTTTCCCACGGGGGCATCAGACGAAGCGACCCTTCGAGGAATCCGATGTACCAGTCGGGCTGCGAGAGCGAGGTCGCGGCGCCAGAGTCGTAGGGGCCGTAGAGCCAGATCGGGTTGATCTCGAAGATCGCGGCCATCGCGCTGACCGCTGCAGCTACGAAGAACATCAAGCCGATCGACTTCATCGCGAACGCTGGCCAGACGCGTTCGCCGACGACGTTGTCTTCGGTACGGCCGGGGCCCTTGAATTGAGTGTGCTTCTGATGCCACACGAGTGCCAGGTGAACAGCGAGCACGCCAACGATCAGTGCCGGGACCACCAGGATATGAACCGGGTACAAACGGCCGACGATGTCGGTACCGGGCCATTCTCCACCGAAGATGAGGAACGCCAGTTGTTCACCGATCAGCGGTAGGGCAAGGATGATGGCGTACGTGATCC
The DNA here is from genome assembly GCA_019090765.1 of Ilumatobacteraceae bacterium. Taxonomy (GTDB): domain Bacteria; phylum Actinomycetota; class Acidimicrobiia; order Acidimicrobiales; family Ilumatobacteraceae; genus Sva-07. The sequence continues at coordinate 4,854 of JAHRVJ010000083.1, read as the reverse complement.
GAACGCCGGTGCCAGACAGCAAGTCGTCGGGCAGCGAGTATCCGGTGAAGCCGGCGGCCAAGGCGAGTACCAGCAGTGTGATGCCGACATACCAGTTGATGTCGCGAGGGCGGCGGAAGGCGCCGGTGAAATAGATCCGAGCCATGTGCATGGCGATCGAAGCAATAAACAGCAGCGCAGCCCAATGGTGCATTTGGCGGATGAACAGCCCGCCTTTCACCTCATAGGAGATCCGCATGACCGAGTCGTACGCGGCTGAGACTTCCTGGCCCTGAAGGGGCACATAGGACCCCTGATAGGTGACGACATCTTGGGATCCTTCGAAGAACATCGTCAGATACGTTCCCGAAGCGATCAGCACGATAAGGCTGTACAGCGCCAATTCTCCCCATAGAAATGAGAAGTGCGACGGGAACACCTTGCGGAGGTTCTTGGTCAACCACGACCCGCCGCCCGTGCGGCTGGTGACCGAATCGACGTAGCGTTCGACGACACCGCGCGCCATCAGCCCTCCGTCCACGTGATCGGCCCGACAGGCCGATCAAAGTCGGACGTCGCGATGAGGAAGCCTTCGTCGTCGACAGCCATGGGTAGTTGGGGAAGCGATCGCGGAGCAGGCCCACCGACTGGCTTGGCACCGTCGATCGGGTCGAACGCTGACTGATGGCAGGGGCACAGCAGTTGCCGCGTAACGTCGGGCTCACGGTCGTCGATCCCGAAGAGGCCAACCGAGCAACCGGCATGCGTGCAAATCTTGGAATACGCGACCCAACCTTCGACAGACCCACCATCGATTGTCCGTTGCGTAAGAATCTCTGGCTTCACGCGCAGCAAGATGACTTGTGAGTCGTCACGCCCGATCTCGCCTTCGGGGAACACTGTCGCGAGCTGGTCGAGGCGGCCCTCATCAATTGAAATCGGGGCGCCTTCTGAGGTAACCAGGCGGCGTCCGGCCGACCAACCGGTGTGCTTGAGCTGCCCGTCGGGCTTCGGCCCGAGTGAGCCAATCGGGCCGATGAAGGCGACCGCCAGGCTCCCCACTGATCCGGCGAAGAGTGCCACCAGCAACTTGCGTCGCCCGACCGTTTCTCCGGTCATCACCATCTCTTCATCGAAGTCTTGACGTTCTTCTTCGGTGGTCCGCAACCGCGAACGATGTTGCACGACGTTGTCGTCAAGGTCGAGGTACTTCGCCCAGGACACCAATCCGAAACCGATTCCACCGAACGCGATCGCGATTCCAATCCCGAGTAGGCGATCGGTATCGCCATTCGCATACGCCCACGCTGATAGCAGCCCACCAATTGTGGCGATGACGAATCCGACTATCGCCGACCTGTAGGCGCGCTGGTTTACCGGGTTGGTCAGGTTGTCGCCAAAGCCAGCTGGCTGGTCATCGACCGTAGAGGTTGGAGCAGAGTCGTCAGTGGTCATCTGGGTCCGGTTCGCTGTCGTTTGAAACTGTGCCCGAAGGTGTAGTTGCCACTGGGTGATCTCGACCAGGATTAGGTCGGCCAATCCATCGGGTGATCGCAATTAGTGGGATCAGGGCCAACAGCCAGGCAGCCAAGCCCTCGGCGGCTGGCCCAGCTCCACCGAAGTGGAGCGCGTCGGTGGTTCCTTGCTCTTGAAGGTTCTTGATGTATGCCGCGACATTGTTGATGTCGTCGTCGGTCAAAGAACTGAACACGGGCATTGCTCCGGGGCCAACGAGGATTGCTTCGCCCACTTCGGTTGGGGTGGCCTTTGCCAATGAAGGCGCCCGATGGCTTCCGCCGATCGCAGTTCCAGCTCCAGAAGCCACATGGCATGCCGCACAGTTGAGGCGGAAGACGGCGCCACCGTCGCCAATGTCGGCGTTGGTGATGTCGACATTGGGGATGTCGGGGCCGGCGCCGAGTGAACCTACGTGGTCAACGAGCGCCACGATCTCTTCTTCGGTGAATCTGACAGGGCCACTCTTGGCCTGGATATTGGGTGCGGCGAGCGGCATTCGGCCAGTGCGCAACACGAAGTCAGCTGCCGCGCGGCCCTCGTGTTCGAGGGTGGGACCGCGGTCCTCCACCCCGAGGCCATCGAGGCCATGACAGCTCGAACACTGCTTGGCAAACAGGTCAGCGCCCAGGTCGTTGGTGGATTGCGCGCTATATGGGCTGGCGCCCTCCGACGCTGAGCTAGTGAGGGTGACAAAGCCCACCGCCGCGGCCGCGGCAATTGGCACAAGATGCAGCCAACGCCGAGTGTGCAGCTTCACTTGATCAGCCAATTCACTTGATCACCCAGATGGTGATGAACACGGCGACCCAGACGACGTCAACAAGATGCCAGAACAGGGAAACGCCACCCGCCCAAGACGACATATCTTCGAGGGTGCGGGCGCGCATGGCGCGCATGAACAGCAAACTCAGTACGCATAGCCCGGCGGTGACGTGCATTGTGTGGAGACCGGTAAGGCCCCAGTAGATCGATCCGTAAGTTCCATCGTCGGCTCTGAATTCGAGCGTGGCGTAGTCGGCGATCTGGTTCGTCAGAAATGCTCCGCCGAGAAGGATTGTTCCGATTAGCCAACCCTTCATTGACCGTCGGTCGCCCCGGGCGTGGGCGCGGTCGGCCGCAATCATTGTGAATGAAGACGACACCAACACCAGGGTAAACACCAATGCTCGAGGTGTTTCGAGGTCGGTTCCGATGGGCGGCCATTGGTCGCTCGTTGATCGCAACAGGAAATACGCGGCGAAGAAGGTGGCAAACAGCATCAGGTCAGATGCGAGGAACACGATCACCCCGAATTGTCCAGTGGACCGTGTCGGAAGTTCGCGGGTAACTCCCGCCTCAGTCGTCGCCGTCACGGCGGTCAACCTAGTACAGAGAGAACTCTGTGGGTTTGACTGCAGCTCATGACGCAGACGCGGTAGTCGCGGCACGCCGCCGCATCCCGCTGGGCAGCGGGATGCGGTCGGAGAATTTGGTCGCCAGTGGCCCGACGATTGCGGTGATCAGCACATAAGTCGCGGCCAGAGCGCCAAGCTCGGGCCCATCTACGAGTTCCGAGCCAAGTGCCGCGATCACAATCGAGAACTCTCCACGCGGGATGATCAAGACGCCCGCCCGCGCTCGGCCAGCCTGACCGACACCGGCTCTACTCGCGGTGTACCACCCGGTCGCGAACTTCGTTCCGATTCCGATGATCGCGAGGATTACTGCGGGGACGATCGCCCCGGTCAAATCAGCCGGGTCAATCTGGAATGAGAAGAACAGGAAGAACGTCGCCGCGAAAAGGTCGCGCAACGGCGAGATCAGCGCCGCAGCCCGGCGGGCGGCTGGGCCAGAGACGGCCAGCCCGACCAGGAAGGCACCGATTGCACCCGACACGTCGAGTTGTTGGGCAATTCCTGCGACGAGCAAGGTGGTGGCGAATATCGAGAGCAGCAGAGCCTCGTCGGATCCCCCTACTAGCAGTGCACTGAAATGCTGCCCGTAGCGCAGCGCCGAAAGCAGAATGATCGTCACGAGCCCTAATGCAATCGCCACGTTGATGGAGGTGGCGAGCAGACTTCCGCCAACGATCAAGGCTGCAACAATCGGGAGGTAGATCGCCATCGAGAGGTCCTCAACGACGAGCATGTTGAGCACGGGAGGTGTCTCGCGGTTGCCGAGACGACCCAGATCGGCAAGCACCTTCGACACAATTCCCGCCGAAGTCGCCCACGTGATTCCGCCGAGTAGTACTGCGGCCAGCGGTTCCCATCCGAGGAGTAGTCCAAACGCGAATCCAGGCAATGCGTTGAGCACAAAATTGACCACGCTCGCCTGCATCCCGGTGCGTAGTCCGGTTTGCAATTCGTCTTGTGAGTACTGCAACCCGAGGGCTAGTAGGAGCAGCAAGACGCCGATCTCGGCGCCGATCGAGATGAAGTCTTCGCTGACGTTGATCTTCGCGAACCCGCCTTCGCCGACTGCAAGCCCGGCGATGAGGTAGAGCGGAATGGCAGTAATTCCGAACCGACCGGCGAGCCTCGCGAGTATCGCGAGGAGCAGTACCAGCGCACCGATTTCAACGAACGCGACTGCTGCATCGATGTTCTCGGCGGCGATCATGGGTTAGTTGGGGCGGATGATCTGACGCAGGGCGGCAACCCCTTCAACCGTGCCCACGGCAACGATCACGTCATCAACGGCGAGCCGGAAGTCTGCCCCCGGGGCTGGTATCGACTGGTGGTCTCGAATTACAGCGACGATCGATGCTCCGGTTTTGGAGCGGTATCGGGCTCCCCCGATTGATGTCGTTATCGCTAAAGAGTTGGCGGGCACAGTGAGCCACTCAATGGCGAGGCCCTCGATGTGCTGTTGCACGGCCTCGACAACCTCGGTGACTTGGCTGGCTCCCAGCACTTCCGACATGGTGCGCGCGTCGAGCGGTGATAACTGGATGACTGATGAACTGGCGTCGACGTCGTCGTCGTCGTACAGCAGGATCTCGCGGCGCCCATCGTGGTGGACGATGACACCGATTTCGGCCCCGGTGGCCGCTGTGAAGTCATGTCGAACTCCGACACCGGGAAGTTTGGTCTCGCGTACCTGGGCCACCTTGGCAGTATTGCCGATTTGGTCGCGGTCCGCGATGCGCCGATCTCAGCTGTTGTCGATGATTGGAATGCAGTTGCCCGATTCGAGCGATTCGAGCGTGTGATTGATGGTCGCGATTCTCACGCAGAGCTTCTCGGGAAGAACTCCATCGACGGTGATCTGGTCGAGGGCTCCCTGGAACCCGTTGACGTCATCCCAGATGAGCCAAGCTCCGCCTCCTATCGAGGCATCGCCCGGTTGGCCAGCAGTCGCCGGATCGACAGAACT
>JAHRVJ010000008.1 GCA_019090765.1 Ilumatobacteraceae bacterium | reverse complement strand
GAATGAGCGAGATCGCGGCTGTTCTGTGGGATATGGATGGGACGCTTGTTGATACTGAGCCGTACTGGATCGAGTGCGAGTTCGCATTGGTTGAGGAGTTCGGCGGCACCTGGACCGCGGACGATGCCTATTCGCTGATCGGGTTTGATCTGCTCGACGCGGCCGCTGAGTTACGAACGCGTGGGGGCGTTCGGCTTGAACCGCGCGACATCGTTGAACGTCTGCTTGACGGCGTGATCACCCGCGTCGCGGAGAGTCTTCCTTGGCGCCCAGGAGCCAAGGCGCTGCTTGCTGAGTGTCAGGCGGCGGCGGTCCCTTGTGCCTTGGTCACGATGTCGTGGCGACGCCTCGCGGATGCGGCGATCGCGGCCGCTCCGGATGGTTCGTTCACCACATCTGTGACGGGCGATGAGGTTGCTCGCGGTAAGCCCCACCCCGACCCATATCTAGCTGCGGCTGCCGCACTCGGTGTCGCCCCAGAGCGCTGCGTTGCAATTGAGGACTCACCAACGGGGGTTGCCTCGGCATTGGCTGCTGGGTGTGCGACGCTGGGTGTCCCCCATGTCGTCCCACTCGAATCTGCCACCGGCCTCACAATTGTCGACTCCCTCGTCGGAATTGAACTCGGACAACTTGAACGGCTCGACCGACCCGCATAGCGACGATCAGCCATCGGGTGAGAAGGCACCTAGCTCACGTGGCCCCCTTCGCGTGATTGGGGTGGTCGCCGCAGTTGTCGTTGCCGCTGCTGTGGTGCTAATTCTTCTCGCCGACAGTGATTCCGCGCCTCCGCCGAGACCGGATATCCCACTTGATGCTTGGGCGCCGTATTGGGCGTTAGACAGTTCGCTTCCGGAGCTCGCCGTCCATAGCAAAGCGATTCGTGAGCTGTCGCCATTCTGGTTCAATGCCGTAGCTGCCGGTCAGATCGTGGCCGACCCGAACGCATCACCGGAGCTGACCGAGGCATTTATGGTCGAGGCACGCCGGTCGGACGCGCTGGTCGTTCCGTCGATCATCGATGCGATGCCGGCAGGCGAGATGGCAGCCGTACTCGCTGACCCATCAACTCGGCGCGCGCACATCGACACCATCGTCGAGTTTGCGGCCGCGGGCGACTACGACGGAGTCGACATCGACTACGAGCAGTTCGCGTTCGCTGATGGCAAAGACTCTTGGGCCGCTACCCGACCCAACTGGGTCGCGTTCATCACCGAATTGGCGTCGGAGCTGCATTCCGCTGGGCGCACCCTCACGGTGAGTATTCCTCCTGTTTACGATGCCGAGCGCACGTCCGAGAGTGGGTTCTGGGTGTATGACTATGGCGCGATCGTCGATCATGTCGATCACATTCGCATCATGGCTTATGACTTCTCAGTCGCCGAGCCGGGGCCAATCGCTCCGCTCGACTGGGTTGAGGGTGCGATTGAAGGGGTGATCGAGGCAGCCGGGTCGCCAGACAAGTTGGTGCTTGGGCTACCTGCATATGGTCGAAACTGGCCGACGTTTGTTGCTGGCGAGTGCCCCGAAGAGGAGTTGCAGGGGAGAACGAGCGTGTCGGCTCGATCGGTCGACGAACTGATCGAGCGACGTGGAGCCACTCCCGTGAGGGTCGACGCGACTGGTGAGTGGATGTTTGAGTACGACCTTGAGGTAACCGACGGGGAGCTGACTTGCATTCAGACACGCCAAGTTCACTACGTCGACGGTGATGGCCTCAGGCTCAGGATGGATCTGGCGCGCAAGTATCAGCTCGATGGGGTAGCGCTGTGGGCGCTCGGATTCGATGACGGTGCTGTGTGGAACGAGATCTTGCCTACTGTTGCTGATCCGCAGGCGACTACCACTGTTGAGTAGAGTGGGCTGCTTCATCAATGGGCGATGGAGCCCGGGGGTAGGCACATGACCGTCAGAACAGCAACGAATGAGGCGTGGATAATTGACGCAGTGCGGTCGCCGCGCGGCATCGGTAAGCGGGGTAAGGGCAGTCTCAACGATGTCCACCCCCAGCGGCTGCTTGGCCAGGTGCTGAATGGGCTGAGTGAGCGTGTGGGATTCGACACCAACGATGTTGACGATGTGGTGTGCGGCAACGGCTCCAATGTTGGTGACCATGCCTGGGACATCGGTCGCATGGCCGTGCTCGATGCTGGTTGGCCAGTCGGGGTTCCAGGGGTGACATTGAATCGATTTTGTGGTTCTGGCCAACAGGCGGTCACGTTTGCAGCGATGGGCGTGAGCTCGGGTCATCAGGATCTCGTGGTCGGAGCGGGGGTCGAGTCAATGAGTCGTCCGGCGCGAAACGGCACCGACGGGTTCCATGCCAATAACGAACACCTACTGGAGACTCATCCTCAGGTGCCGCAAGGGCTTTCAGCTGATCTCATTGCAACCCTCGATGGGTGGAGCCGGCAGGAGTGTGATGCGGTTGGTTTGGAGAGCCAACGTCGCACGCAGGTCGCGATCGCCGAGGGTCGATTCGATCGCAGCCTGATCCCGATTCTCAATGACGACGGCACGGTTGCCCTCGACCGTGATGAGTATCCGCGGCCAGAGACCACCGCCGACGTGCTCGCCGGTTTGAACCCAAGTTTCGCCAAGATGCTCGAATACAAGATGGAGCAGTCAGACCTGACGATGGCTGAACTGATGGCTCAGAAGTATCCTGGGGTCGAACTCGAACACGTTCATCACGCTGGAAACAGCTCTGGGGTTGTTGACGGCGCGGGTGCGGTGCTGTTGTCGTCGCCGAGCTACGCCTCGGCACACGGATTGCAGCCGAGGGGGCGCGTTGTTATGTCCGCCGTCGCCGCCGACGAGCCGCTGATCATGCTCACTGCTCCGGGGCCAGCAGCACTCAAGTGTCTTGATCGCGCCGGAATGACGGTTGATGACATTGACCTGTTTGAGGTCAATGAGGCGTTTGCCTCAGTTGTTCTGAGGTTCCTCCGTGACACCGGTGCCGACCCGGAGAAGGTCAACGTCAATGGTGGCGCGATTGCTCTCGGTCATCCGATTGGGGCTACCGGGGCGATGCTCATTGGCACCGTCCTCGATGAGCTGGAGCGACGCGACCTCCAAACTGGCCTGATCGCTATGTGCACCGGCGGCGGCATGGGTACCGCCACCATCATCGAACGAATCTGATCGTCGTCACGAGCGTCACCTGCATCGATCGGTTCGACGCCGTATCAATTTGACATTCCGCTTTCGGGTGGAGGACTCCGCATCGTCCGTAGGGTAAGCATACCTAATATGAATAGGTAGGCATGCTATTCACCTCAATGACAAGCGTTCGCGCAAAGGAGCCTGTATGCCACTTGGATCGAGATTTCCGACTCGTGTCCTGGCCGTGCTGGTCGCCCCCGTATTGCTTTCGTTTCCTAATGGCACGCTCGGGTTGACGTGAACGCTCTTTCACCCAGCACCGAGTAGAGCGCGGCGCACCTAGCGTGCCCGCTCCGAGCCGTCGGCAGTTCCTGGTGGGCGTGGGCGCTGCTGTGGTTGTTGCAGGGTGTACCAACGGATCCGACGGCACACCAGCTGTGGGTAACGGGGGAGCAGGCCGAACCCCCTTTCGTGGCGAGCACCAGCCCGCGCTCATGGCCGCTCCGGCAGCGGGAGGCACGTATCAAGCCATCAGGGTCATCCGCCTGATGGCTGGGTTCTGGGACCGGACGCGACTGAACGAACAGGAGGCGATATTCCACCGTCGCCGCGGTTCAGGCGCACCGCTCGGGAAAATCAAGGAGATAGATACCCCTGAGATATTCGACGAGGAATCCTTGGCCTCGCATATCGGCCGAGCCAACCTGCGAACCTCAGGCTCGGCGTCGCACTACATGCTCAGAAGAGGAGCGTTCAACTACACCAATGGCCTCGATGGGAACAATCAGCTTGATCAGGGTCTGGTGTTCGTCAGCTACCAGCCCAGCATCGAAGATGGCTTTATCGCGGTTCAGCGGCGGCTTGACGGCGAGGCACTTGAAGAGTACGTCAGACCCATCGGCGGCGGATTCTTCTTCACCCTTCCATCGCCCGAACCTGGTGGGCGTTTAGCCGCTGGTCTCCTGTCGTAGAGACCGTGCGAGTTAGCTGTACTGGTCGAGAATTGTTGACTCGGTAACGCGAGTCAGCGTTTCACGAATCGCCCGGGCGGTTTTCTCGTCGACTCCATCAACTGTCATCAGGTCGGCAAGGG
>JAHRVJ010000082.1 GCA_019090765.1 Ilumatobacteraceae bacterium | reverse complement strand
TTGCTGAATCCGATTGATTGGACCCGCCAGCATTTCTCTCCGACACCCGAAGATGCGGCTACAAACGGTTCCGTGGAGGAGTGTTTCACTGTTGTTCGTGTCGAGGACGGCGCGTTCGCGACGGTTGACCCAGCGGATCCGTTCCTGTGCTGGCCGAACGACACCTTCGACTACTCCGAGCCTGTAGCGACGAACTTCGGCTGACTAGTGAGGGACTGATCGGCTGCGATGGTTCGAACAAGCGATGGACACTGAACTAGCGGCATGCTGATCGCTGCAAACGTTGGCGAAGATGTGTTCCGGGCGGTGCTGCAAGGCACACCGCCCGGGGCCGTCTTCGCGTTGATCGCGCTTGGGTTTGTACTGACGTACAAGACATCGGGTGTATTCAACTTGGCCTTTGGTGCCCAGGCGTACGTGTCGGCCGCGATGTATTTTAAGGCAAAGGTCGAGTGGGAGTGGCCGACGTTCTGGGCGTTCTTCATCTCCGTGATCCTCTTGGCCCCAGCCATTGGGTTGCTGCTTGAGCGAATAATTTTCCGTCATTTACGAACGGCTCCGGCGGTTGCCAAACTTGTAGTTGCGATCGGCTTGACGGTCGCCATCCCCGCTTTGTTCGAGTTGCTTGCCGGGTTTGAGGCGGTGGCAGGGCAGACTCCGCAGGGGATTTTGCCTGACGGGGCGAGCGTGTTCTACGACCCGTTCGGTGTCTACCCGTGGAGTCGTAATGAGCTGGCGCAGCTACTGGTCGCGGTGACCGCAATGCTGCTGCTTGGGGCAATGTTCCGATACAGCTCGATTGGGCTGTCGATGCGGGCTGTCGTTGAGAGCCCTCGCCTGGCAGAGCTGGCGGGTGTTAACTCGAACCGAGTGTCGTCACTTGCCTGGGGGATCTCAAGTCTCTTTGCCGGCTTGAGTGGCGTGTTGATTGCGCCGCGATTCAACACTTTGGCGGCTCCAGATTTCTTCAACATCATGGTCGTCGCAATTGCGGCAGCGGCGATTGGCAAGCTGGTCAGTCTGCCTTGGGCGGTTGTCGGAGGACTAGGTCTCGGAATAACCATCTCTCTGTTCACCACGTTCTTACCGCGCTGGTCCGATGACCTTTCGTGGCTACGGCCTTTCCAGGAGAACCTGACTCCGTCGCTTCCGTTCGTTGTGTTGTTCGGGATCATGGTCTTGTGGCCGGGTATCCGTCAGTCGATTGACTCCACCGACCCGCTTTCGGGGGTTGATCCACCTCCTCCAGGTTTGGCCTCCTCAGCCAGAAGCAAACGGTTGACGAACGTGACCCGAGTGACCGCGATTCTGATTATTGGGATCTGCGCCTTCTGGGTGTTTGCCAAAGCTGATGTCGGTTGGATGTTCTTGGTTACTCAAGCCGTAATCATGTCGACGATCTTTCTGTCGATCACGGTCATCACTGGTTTCGCCGGACAGATCTCGCTGTGTCAGGCGTCGTTCGCGGCGATGGGCGGGTTCGCGGTCTTCCAGCTTGCCGATCGCTGGGATATCCCGGTTTTGCTCGGCGCGCTGATTGGCGCAGCGATTGCCGCGGCAGTCGGTGCATTGCTGGCGTTGCCCATCCTTCGCCTTGGTGGAGTCTGGTTTGCGATCGCCACTCTCGCGTTCGCGTTCTTCTTTGATTCGGTGATGATCAAGTTCAGCTGGGTCGGTGGCGGTGACACATCGTTGTTGCAAGGCACCCGGGTCGACCGGCCGGACATGTTTGGCATCGACTTCAACAACGACAAGTCTTTCCTGCTGTTGGTGATCGTGGTGTTCATCATCGCATCGTTCCTCGTAGTTCGGGTGCGTGAGGGAACTGTGGGACGCACGCTGCAGGCGCTTCGGGGAAGCGAGGTCGCCGCAGAGTCGATCGGGATTTCACCGGTGCGCGTGCGCGTCACGGCTTTTGCCCTCTCGGCGGCGATCGCCGGACTCGGTGGGTCACTGCTGACGATTCAACAGGAGAACGTCAACTACGCCGGCAACTTCGCACCGTTCGCTGGTTTGTTCTGGACCGTTTTGGTTGTGACGCTCAGCGCGCGCACCGTTGAGGGCGCGGTGATGGCGGGGGTCTCCTTCGGATTGTTCGAGCGGGCCGTGTTGCGCAATGTGTTCCAGTTGTCTGGCAAGTGGAGGTTCGTGCTGTTCGGTCTTGCGGCAAGCCAGTACGCACGTCACCCCGAAGGAATCCTCGAATACGGCAAGGGTAGATCCTTCGGCAGGCTTGACGCGCTGCTTGATCGTTGGGATCCCCGCTCGTCGCGCTCGGGCGATGAATCATCTTCAGAGTCTGAAGAGCCGACGGTCGACGGTGATTCCGCGGCTGATGTTGACGGCGCGAAAACGGGTGGGACGCGATGACCACTCTGCTCGAGGCGCGAGGAATCGCGAAAGACTTTCGTGGAATCCGGGCGCTGAGCGAAGTCGACCTGACCGTCGAGGAGGGCGAGCGTGTTGGGTTGATTGGCCCAAACGGCGCGGGTAAGACGACCCTTTTCAACTGCTTGTCGGGCGTACTCCAGCCCAACAGAGGTCAGGTGATGTTTGATGGCGCCGACATTGGCAACCTTGCGGTCAACCGTAGGGCCCTGCTCGGAATCGGCCGTACGTTTCAGCGCTTGGAGTTGTTCAACGACAGTACGGTTCGCGAGCATTTGTTGATTGCCGAGCGGGTTCGGCTTGGCACTGGGTCCATGTGGAAAGACCTCCTGGGTTTGGGTCGCCCGACCAGCGACGAGATCAAGGTGTGCGATGAACTACTCGACCTGCTCGGCTTGGGTGAGATTCGCGATGAGCCGATTGAGGCGCTAAGCCTCGGCCAAGGTCGCCTAGTAGAAGTGGGGCGGGCGCTGGTCACCCGGCCACGTCTATTGTTGCTTGATGAGCCGTCATCGGGGCTCGATCGTGAGGAAACAGCGACTCTCGCACGAACCCTGCGTGATGTGCAAGAACAGCAGGGGTTCGCGATCTTGCTTGTTGAACACGACGTCGAGCTGGTTGCCGACTTCACCGAGCGAACCTACGTGCTCGACTTCGGTCAGTTGTTGGCATCCGGCACGACTGATGAGGTCCTGGCCGACCCGGCCGTTCGTCGTGCGTACTTAGGCGATGCAGATCTGACATGAGTCACGAACCGATTCTCGAACTGACCGGAGTAACTGCCGGGTATGGGCCGTTCCGCGCGTTGTTCGACGTTTCCCTATCGGTCCCCGAAGGGGGAGCGGTTGCTCTTCTCGGAGCCAATGGCGCCGGTAAGACCACGGTGGCGCGTGTCGCGTCGGGGCTGGTCAAACCGTTGGAAGGCAGCGTTGACATCGCAGGTCGCGAGGTCACTGGCAAGCCGACCTACCATTTTGCGCGTTCGGGTATCGTGCACGCGCCCGAGGGTCGGTCCGTCTTCAGCACCTTTACGGTGGAGGAGAATCTTGCGCTGCCGTTCGGGCGAACGTTTTCGCGTAAGGGTGTCCCGGCCGCTCTGGAACGCGCCTACGAGATATTTCCCCAACTCGGAAATCGTCGGAAGCAGATCGCGGGCACCCTGTCAGGCGGCGAGCAGCGAATGTTGTGTTTGGCTCGCGCGTTGGTGGAGTCCCCGAAGCTGCTGATTGCCGACGAGCTTTCGTTAGGTCTCGCGCCGATCATCGTCGATCAGGTTTATGACCTGCTCGAGAAGATTCGAGAGGCCGGCACCGCGGTGCTGGTAGTCGAACAGCATGTTGGCCACGCGCTTGACTTGTGTGATCACGTGATCCTGCTCACACATGGCGAGATCTCGTGGGAGGGTCCCTCCGACGAGGCACGACATGTTGTTGCGTCAACAATTTTCGGCTCGCCGGGAACTGAATGAGCGGAGCGCTTCGGGCGCTCTTACCACCTGAGTCGGGAGGCGATCTGGTATTGCCGCATGCGGAGGACTCGCTGACGGTTCTTCGGGTCGGTTCTGACCACGCTGGTGGGCAGATGATTCTCTAGCTCGGCTAGCGGGATCCGGTTCAGTGTGACTGTCGTTGGCTCTGTTTCGGGAAGGAGGTAGCGAACGGCGAGTGTGCCTCCTGACCGGCCTCCTGCGTCAAGCCAGTTCGCCACGCCGGGGTCTTCGTGACTGACCACGAAGGTGATCGTTCCGTCGCTTGTTTCGTCTGGCACAGCTTGGCTGTCGTTCAGCGACGATTGTCGTTGGGCATAGTCAATCGACTGCCAGTATCGGTCACATAGTGAAAGGCTCCAGTACCGCGAGGGCGGAGGGGTCGCGGTGATGACCACGGCTTCGCCGGATTCGCAGCGCCAAGGACCCATCCCGTACGCCTGGCCTTTTAGTCCCGAACCTTCGGTTGACGCTAGGAGTGGGTGAATCTCGGACTCGATGGTGTCTTGGGCCATCCCGTCGAGGAACGCGCGGGAGATCTGGTCCCACCCCGTCGCTCCTTCTCGAAGCCATGTTGTGAGCAGCCCGAGCCGGGCATTGATTGCATCATCGTCGATCTGGCTTGGGGGAAGCGGACGATCCAATCGCTCCACATTCAGAGTTGCGGGAATCTCAGTTGCCCAGTCGGAGAAGTACTGACGAATGAACAAGAATGAGGCATCGTCGGTGGGAGGAATCTCGATATCGATGTCATCGGAGAGATCATCGCCACGCCACCAGAGGTTCGCCTTCCAGCCTTGGATATGGCCGTCGCCTTGGTGGCCGGTGTTCACCTGGATCTCGAAGTGGCGAGCTGTTCCTTTGGAACCATGAAGTCGGTAGGTGCCGCCCGGGTCGAGGCGGGTGTAGAGATAGGTCGTGTCGGGATTGTCGAGACCCCAGCTCATCCTGTTCTCGATGCTGCGGGTCAGCATCGGTGCTTCGGCGTCGTCGGCCTCAATGCAGATTCGAAGGCCAGCTGATAGGAAGCGGAGCAGATAGCGGACACCCTCAGCCGACTCGGCCGGGGGTGCATCTGCTAGCAGCTTGGGGAGGTCGCCGATGGCCTCCATAGCGGTCGCCCAGTTCTGCGGCAGGGCGGTTCGGGCGCCTCGCGTTGATGCCAATTCTTCGGTCCTGCCATAGATTTCAGGCCACTTGTTGATTTCGTCTTGCTGGGTCATCGGTTGCCCTCCTGGGTTGGAACGAAGTGGATCAACGTGCCCCCTCAGCAGAGAGGGATTGTTCAGAATCGTTGGTGTCGAGCGACCGCAGAACTACTCCGAGTGCCGCGAGTGACTCGTCGTCGTCGGTGCGTGGAAGAAGGAAGAACGAAATGAGCACCCGGAGCAGAAGTTCATTCAATGCCTCCTCACGCACCAGGCCAGATTCAACGAGTGGAAGGCGCGACAGCAGAGGTTCTGACGCCCCCAGGGTGACCGTACGAAACGTGTCCAGGTTCTTCCACAGGAATTCGAGCACGTATCTCGGATCGACTTCGAGGAGTTGGTTCAGAGCGGGGTGTCCCTCGAGATATTCGAGCAAGAACTCAACCAGCCCGGTGAGCCGCGGTCCCCCGGCGTCGGTTCCGGCGAGTCGGTCGTTGACGTCTCGCTCGAACCGCTCGGTTTCGTAGAGCATGACGCCCTCGAATAGTTCGTCGCGAGTTGCGAAGTAGCGATATACGGTTCCGCGGGAGACTCTCGCAACGTCAGACACATCGGTCATCGTCAGTCGGTGTGGCCCGACCCGACCGATTGTCTTGAGGGCCGCCTCAAGGATCTTTAGACGTGTCTCTTCGACGAGGCCATCGTTGCGAAGGTGGGGCGCGGCGGCGGGAGATTGATTAGCGACCGGACTCGATGGAGGCATTGTGCGGAACTCGGATCTTCGTTTCGCCTACTTCGCGGGCGCCAATTTGGAGGCGAGGTCGAGCACGCTCACCGTGTCGGTTCCCTCTTTTTTCAGGCGCGCCGACGACCGGTAGCCGAGATCGACGTCGCTTGCCTGCGCGCGCAGTGCACCCACAGTCGCGTCGGCGCGCGGCACGTGGGCAAAGGGATCGAAATCGAAGACCCGCATCGCGTTTTGGTGGGTGATCTTCGCGACGATTTCGGGGCTCAGCGCGTCGAGGGAGCTCCCCACAGTTTCTGGTGAGATTGGCCAGGTTGAGTCGCTGTGTGGGTAGTCGCATTCCCAGCTGACCATGTCGGTGTTGAGTTCGGAGAGGTTGGCCAGACCGAAATTGTCGTCGATGAAGCAGGTGAGCATGCGCTCGCGAAATAGCTCACTTGGAAGTAGATCGCCGAAGTCTTGATGCGTCCAAGCGCTGTGATGCTTGTAGACGTAGTCGCACCGTTCGAGGAAGTACGGGATCCATCCGATTCCACCCTCGCTTAGCGCAAATCTGAGCTTGTCGTATTTGCGGAGCACCGGTGACCAAAGCAGGTCTGCTGCGGCGAGTACGAGATTCATTGGCTGGAGGGTGATCAGCGTGTCGATCGGTGCCTCCACTGACGTGACAACGACCTCCGAGGAGGAGCCGATATGTAGGCAGATCACGGTGCCGGTGTCTGAGCAGGCTTGCCAGAACGGATCCCAGTGCTCATTGTGCAGCGAGGGCAAGCCCAGCTTCTCTGGATTCTCCGAGAAGGTCACCGCCCTGCATCCTTTCGCCGCGACCCGGCGAATCTCAGTTGCCATCAGCTGTGGGTCCCACAACACCGGGACGGATAGGGGAATGAAGCGTCCGGGGTAGGTCCCGCACCACTCATCGATGTGCCAGTCGTTGTAGGCCCGAAGAACGTTCAGCGCAAGTTCCTTATCTTCGCAGCGGGAAAACAATTGACCACAGAACTGTGGAAATGACGGGAAGCACATCGACCCGAGCACGCCATTGGCGTTCATGTCGCGGACGCGTTCGTGGATATCCCAAACGCCGTCGCGCATCTCTTCGAACTTGGTCGGCTCCAACCCGTATTCATCGGGTGGTCGCCCGGCCACTGCGTTGAGGCCGATGTTCGGCGCCTCCTGCCCGGCGAACGACCAGGCCTGGGTGCCGTCCTCCTTCGTGACTACGTGCGGCGCCCTGTCGGCGTACTTCGACGGGATGTGACCGTCGAACAGGTCGGGTGGCTCAACGACATGGTCGTCTACGGAGATCAGCGTGAGTTCGTTGATGTTCACTGGGGTTCCTCAATCCTGTGTGTGGCGACACGTGTGGTGACTGCGGTTGTCGTCGCTGGTGTTGGTGTTGGGTTCGTGCTGGTGCTAGTGGCCATCTCGTTATTCGGGGCTCGACCGGGCGACGAGCAGCTTGGCGAATTCGACGTTCTCGGCGGCCATCGCCGTGTCAACCGGGGCCGCTTGCCATGTACGCAGGAGGCGCTTGGCCGCACGAAGCGCGGCGGGGTCGTTAGCGGCGATCGTCGTAGCGGCAGCAATGGCAGTCGATAGCAACTGGTCATCGGGTGCGATGTCGAAAATCAGCCCGCGGGTGAGCGCTTCGTCGGGCTCGACCCAGGCTGCTGAAAGCAACATCCACGATGCGAACTGGAAACCGACCTGCTGGGGAAGCAACCAACTTGATCCAACCTCGGGAGCGACGCCGATTGCGGAAAATGGTGTGCGAAATCGAGCCGATGCGCCGGCAATGACGAGGTCGGCGTGCAGGCACAAAGTCGTGCCGATTCCGACCGCCAGACCATTCACCGCGACGATCAGTGGCTTCTCGAAACACCTGATCGAGTCGGTGAAGTCGAGCATTGGCTTGCTGTCGGCCTCAGCGGTGGACATTCTTTGGAGGTAGGAGAGGTCCACTCCCGCACAGAACGCTCGACCTTGCCCCGTGAGTACCACGGCGGCGATATTGTCGTCTGCGCCAGCGGTGGCCAATGCTTCGATCAGCGAGCGTGCGAGAATCTCGTCGACGGCGTTGAGCTGGTCAGGACGATTGAACGTCAATAGCCTCACTGACCCGAAATCGGTTGTTTCCATGCGGTCGCGCGCCCCCAGCGAGTCGATGTCGTATGACGCATTGTACACAAACTGCTCAACATGTTCGATGGGGAACCGTTGGGCCCATCTAGAGGCGAGTTCTCACTCGACGAGGGCGTCAGCGAGGCCCCACTCAAGCGCAGTCTGCGCATCGAGATCACGGTTCGAGATCAGCCATTCAAGAGTCTTTTGTCGGCCGATTCGCCGCGGAATACTGACCGTTCCGCCTACTCCAGGGAGCAAGCCCATCGAGACTTCTGGGAGCCTGAATCGCGCGCTGGGAGTGACCTCGATTCGCTTGCAGAACGCGGCCAGTTCGATGCCTGCGCCAACGCATGCCCCATCGATGAATGCTGTGGTGCGGTCGGCTACTTGAAGAAGGAGAGGGGCGACGGCAGTGGTTGAGCGAAGCAGGTGAGCAGTGCTGGGGTCTGAGACGGTGCCGAACTCGTTGAGATCGCCACCGGCGCAGAATGTGCTCTCTGCGCCGCGGATCAGCAGCGGGCGTCGGGCTGGGTCGGCCGCAATGGCTCGAAGGGCATCGGCGAGCTGATCGCGCATTGCGGCATCGAAGGCGTTGGCCAACTGTGGCCGGTTGAGAGTGATCGTGACCCGGTCGTGATCGTCGGTCACGATCACCCGCTCGCGCTTGTCGTCGTGATGGCCGCATTCGCTGACGTTCTTGGGGCTTCGGTCAGCATGGGAACGCAGCCAGTTGTCGTGGTCGGGGCCCCCTTGCAGAGTTGCGTAGGCCAACGATTCCATGAGCAG
>JAHRVJ010000081.1 GCA_019090765.1 Ilumatobacteraceae bacterium | reverse complement strand
TTGGCTCGCGCTTTGAGACCGAGCGCGTCGGCCTTCTCGTTGGTCATCATCATCACGGCCGCCGCCCCATCGGATATCTGCGAAGAGTTGCCAGCGGTGTGCACACCGTTTTCTCGGCCGACCGGCTTCAGCGTGGCGAGCTTCTCGATGCTGGTCTGGCGGAGGCCTTCATCGCGCTCGACCGTGTGCGTGGTCCCCGTCGGCTTGCCTTCTTCGTCAACATCGGGTGCCTCCACGGTGATGTACTGGCCGGCGAAGCGGTCTTCGGCCCACGCCTTGGCAGCACGTTCCTGGGAGGCGAACCCGAATGCGTCGGTGTCGTCGCGGCTAACACCCCACTTGTCGGCGATGCGGTCGGCAGCCTCAAACTGGGAGGTCATCTCGTATCGACCAAAGTAGGGCTTGGGGATTGGGATTCCGAGTCCGAGGCTCGACGCTGCGGCACTGCCAATCGGTACGCGGCTCATGGCCTCGACACCGCATGCGATTGCGGTATCAACTACACCGGACCCGACCAGTGACGAAGCAATGTTGGTTGCTTGCTGACTCGATCCGCACTGAGCGTCGACCGTCGTTGCGGCAGTCGTTAGTGGCAGACCAGCGGCGAGCCAGGCGGTGCGGGCAATGTTGAATGTCTGCTCTCCAACTTGGCTGACGCAGCCGCCGACGACTTGACCGACCTCGGTTGGGTCGATGCCGGTTCGATCGATGATCGCTTTCTGGACGAGGGACAACGTCTCGGCGGGATGCATTGTTGACAATCCGCCACGGCGCTTGCCGATCGGTGTGCGTACAGCATCGACGATTACAACATCAGAGTTGGCCATGTCAACGACGTTAGATGTTCCGACCCGGTTGGGTTCAGACGGAGGTGGCGAGGGGGGAGCCCTGCGTGCTACGCATGAGTGCGATGAGCTCACAACCAAATAGTCGCGAGCCCGCAGCGGCTGCGCACAACACGTCTGATCTCTATGCGCCAACCAACGATCACCCGGCTGGTCACCGCGGTGTGCAGAAGTACATCCACGTTGTTGGAAGTTCGGTGTTCATTGACACTGTGATCGCTGACGACTCGTGGGATCGTCACGTCGTAGGCATTGTCCAGGAAGAAGCCTGGTGGGCAGTTGACGTCCCCCCCGATGCCGAAGACCCCTCATACGGTGCCGCCCTAGACCTCTACAGCTACCACGGTCGCTCCTCGCCTGGTGAATGGTTGGCCGCTGGCCGCGCCGTACAGCTTGTTGAGTGGGCGCGCACGCACCGCTTCTGCGGGCGCTGCGCGACGCCGACTGAGCCGTCGCCCGGCGAGCGCGGGATGAAGTGTCCAGCTTGCGGACTGATTGCGTATCCGCGGGTGGCGCCGGCGATGATCACCCTGGTCACGCGCGGCGAACCAGGCCCAGACCAGGAGGCGTTGCTCGCTCGTGGAACGAACTTCCCGATCCCGATGTATTCCTGCCTTGCCGGGTTCGTTGAGCCAGGGGAGGATCTCGAAGGCGCGGTGGTCCGCGAGGTAGCCGAAGAAGTCGGGCTGGTTGTGGGCAACGTGCGCTACCTACAGAGCCAGCCTTGGCCATTTCCGCATAGTCTGATGATCGGATTTCATGCCGACTACCTGAGCGGTGACCTCGTACTTCAAGAAGACGAGATCGTCGACGCCAACTGGTATCGCAAAGATGACCTGCCGCCAATCCCGCCGGCGATCTCCGTGGCCCGGCAACTAATTGATGCGTGGGTCAACGACCCCGGATAGTCAGCGTTGGGTGATGGCCTGGGTAGAGGGTCGCCGGTCAGGTTTCTGCTGACGTTGGGTGAGCTGGGTCGGGGCCGTCGAACAGCTCAAGTTGTTCCCAAGTCACGGCTACCTCGCTGACCACCCGCCACCGTAAACGCCCCCGCGACCCTGGCCGTCGAATCTCCAGGCGCTCGGCGCGGAGCGAGCGCGCCGAGCCATCGGGGTCGCGCAAAGTGATACTTCCGTCAGTTGCGATCCCGGCAACCTTGCCGACGATCCAACGACCCCGCTCGTTTCTGCGGAAGCGGATTGGTTCGCCCATCCGTAGACCCAGCCGGGCGAGTGCAGAGGGGGAGCGATGCATGACAGATGGCCGACGGTTAGCGGCCCTTCACCGTCCGCTGAAGCTTGCGCATTCCGCCGAGCCAGCGATCTGGATCGTTCGCCTTGAGCTGCATATAGTGGGCGACCTCGGGGTGGGGGAGCACGAAAAACTTCTCTTGTTCGATGGCGACGACGACTGCTCTGGCCACGTCTTCTGGTTCGAGCACTGCCCCGGCCGCCTTGACGACGTTGGTGCCCGTGGTGGCGCCAACACCGGCGTTCAGCATTTCGGTGTTCACTCCCTGCGGGCATAAACAGGTCACGTTGATCCCGCGGTCGCCGTAGGTGATGGACATGTATTCAGCGAAGGCCACGGCCGCGTGCTTGGTGACTGAATACGGCCCGGATCCGATCTGTGCCAGTAGTCCAGCGGCCGAGGCGGTCGAGCAGAAGTATCCTTCTCCGCGCTCCAGCCACTCCGGTAGAAGGTGTTTGGCTGCCCACCGGTGAGCGTGGACATTCACGGCGAACGAATTGGCCCAGTCGTCTTCGGTGGTGTCCTCGACATCAGTTCCCGCCGCCACGCCGGCGTTGGCGAAGAACAAGTCGATCGGGCCGTTTGCCTCCCGAGCTGCCGCGAGAAGCGCGACATTGCCGGCTTCTGTGCTGACGTCGGCCTTGAGGCCAACCGAGCGATCTAGGTTTGCGGCTACTGATTCGGCGCCGTGAAGGTCTGCCAGGACGACCTTGGCACCTGCATCATGGAATGCACCTGCAAGTGCCGCACCGATTCCTCGTCCGGCTCCCGTGATTACGGTATTGCGACCAGCGAGTTCCATCTGGTGCATCGTAGGCATCATCTGGAGTTCAAATTCGGACCACGGTGCTGTGATTGAGATTGTTACAGCTCGCGTCCTACTACCAAGGTGCGCGCCTCGCGGGTGCTTCAGCGGGTACCGTGTTGGGTAATGACTGATGAGAGCACCGAGATCAACAGCGAAGCCGTGATCAGCGAAGCGTTGGGCGTCATTGATGGCGCCCTCGCGAGGATGATGCAGCGAGAGCTCGTGTCGACTGGTGAGGTCGCTGACCTCCTGCTCGACGTGCGCACACTGCTCACTACTGAGTCGGCTGCACTTGTTGAGGCGCCTGAACCTGTAACTAGCGACTCGATCTGAGCCGCCAGGGATACGGTCGGTAGGGCAACGCGCAATTACGGCGCGAGCCGGCGCGCCATTCGTCTGCCCAAGATTCCGAGTACTGCTCCGACCACCACGCCGCCCACCACGTCTGAGGCATGATGAATTCGGACGTAGGCGCGGCTGATGCCGAC
>JAHRVJ010000080.1 GCA_019090765.1 Ilumatobacteraceae bacterium | reverse complement strand
TACTTGACACGGTTACGCGGGTCAACGCTGACGAAGTCGTGATCTTGCCGAACAACAAGAACATCATTCCGGTCGCCAAGCAGATCGATTCCTTGACCGACAAGACCGTCGTAGTCGTGCCAACGCGCTCGATGCCTGAAGCTCTTGCGGCGCTGGTGGTGTATGACCCCGAGGCCCGTGCCAGCGAGAACGGCGAGGAGATGGTGTTGGCAGCCGATTCGGTGATCACCGGGGAGATCACCCAGTCTGTGCGCGCAACTACAACCGATGCTGGTGAAGTGGCTAAGGACGATTGGATTGGGTTGACCGGAGATGAAGGCATCGTGTCGATCGATTCCACTCTTGAGGGAGCCGCACTGGCGTTGCTTGGTCAGATTGTCGGCGGCACCGCAGAGTTGGTCACAGTGATCACGGGCGAGGACGCCACCGCCGAAACAACCGCGGCGATCGAAGGTTGGTTGCGCGACAACCATGGCGACGTCGAAACTGAGGTTCACAGCGGTGCCCAACCGTTGTACCCGTACTTGTTCGGAGTCGAGTGACAGCAATCGCTTTCCGCGAACTGGCCGACATCGGCGTTGAACGGCTGCGCGGTGTCGGCGAAAAGAAGCAGGCCTCCCTCGCTGCGGTCGGAATCACCAACCTCCTCGAACTGCTGACCACCTACCCCCGCCGGTGGGTCGACCGAACCAATGAGGCTCGTCTCGCTGACCTTGTTCCTGGGGAAGAGGCGCTCGTGCTTGTAACCGTTAGATCGGTTACCAAGCGCACAACCCGGAACCGTCGCACGATGGTCAACGTCAACGTCGGTGATGGGTCTGGGCGGATGGACCTGGTGTTCTTCAACCAGCCCTGGCGCGAACGCCAGCTCCGTGAGGGATTGCATATCGCTCTTTTTGGTAAGGCCGATATCTACCGCGGTGGACTCCAGATGTCGAATCCTGTAGTTGACCTGATCGGGGACCGCACGGGCCGGATCGTCCCTATCTATTCGCAGAGCGAAAAAGCGCGTATCAATACCTGGGAGATGGCCGGTTGGGTGGAGGAGGCACTCCGCCGATGTCGTGACCGGGGGATTGTGGATTCACTTCCGGCAACGGTGTCCGCACGGCTCGGACTTGTCAGCCGCTTCGATGCGCTGACGAACATCCACTTGCCCGACAGCATCGGTGACAAAGAAATGGCGCGCAGACGCTTGGCCTTCGATGAACTATTGCGCGTGCAGCTAGTGCTCGTGCTGCGTAAACGAACGATGGAACGTGAGCAAAGCGGCATTGCCCATGATGTCGGGGGTGATCTCGTCGATCGTTTCTACGCAGCGTTTCCGCACTCGCTTACCGGCGCCCAAGAGCGTGTGATCGCCGAGATCAACAATGACCTCGCCGCCGCTCACCCGATGCATCGGTTGCTGCAGGGCGATGTTGGTTCGGGTAAGACCGTTCTCGCTGTCGCCATGATGTTGGCTGCCGTGCAGGGCGGTCACCAGGCCGCACTGATGGCCCCCACCGAGGTACTTGCGGAGCAGCACGCAACGGGAGTGAAGGTGCTTCTCGACGGTGTCAGCGTGCCCGACCCGAACAATCTCTTCGGTGATCGGCCGCTGCGGGTTGAGCTGCTCACCAATCGCGTTACCGGAAGCGATCGTAAGGAGGTGATCGCGGGGTTGGCCGATGGGTCGATCGACATCGTGATCGGCACCCATGCACTGATTCAGGATGCCGTCGACTATTCGAGCCTCGGCGCTGTCGTGGTCGACGAGCAGCATCGATTCGGTGTCGAACAGCGAGCCGCGCTGCGAGCCAAAACCGATGGCGTCGTTCCTGACATGTTGGTGATGACGGCAACGCCAATACCTCGGACGGCGGCAATGACCGTGTACGGGGACCTTGATGTGAGCGTTCTTGACGAACTCCCGCCCGGCCGGACACCGATTACCACTCACTGGGCTGACGGGCCGCTGATGGAAACGGGCGTCTGGGCCGATGTACGTGAGGAGGTGGCCGCGGGTCGTCAGGCGTACGTCGTGTGTCCCCTAATCGGAGAGAGCGAGAAGCTTGAGGTGGCGTCGGCGGAGGAAACGTTCGAGCGGCTGGCGCACGACGAGCTAAAGGGCCTGCGGCTCGGACTGTTGCATGGCCGGCTGTCACCTGCGGAAAAGGAAACGACGATGGACTCTTTCCGGGCAGGGGAACTTGATGTGTTGGTAGCCACCACCGTGATCGAGGTCGGTGTCGACGTTCCCAACGCCACCGTGATGGTGATTCTCGATGCCGATCGATTTGGCATTGCTCAGCTCCATCAGTTGCGTGGCCGGGTGGGTCGTGGCGAGCATGCATCGAAGTGTTGGCTGGTGACACAGCAAGACGAGGAGGCCGAAGGAAATCCGCGGGTCGAGGCATTGGTGGCAACAACTGACGGTTTCGAACTTGCCGAGGTCGACCTCGACCTACGTGGAGAGGGGACCTTGATGTCGACAGCGCAGAAGGGTCGGAGCGACCTGAGGCTGGCCTCGCTGCGCCGTGATCGCAAATTGGTCGGGCTGGCCCGGGAAGCCGCGTTCGAGATTGTTGACGACGACCCTGGACTGGTTCGTCACTCCGATCTTGCCGACGAACTGGCGCTGATGTTCAGCGAATCCGATGAGGAGTTTCTCTCCAAAGGTTGAATGCCGGGACCGATTCTGGCTAGATGCCGCGCGCGGTGTCTTCGTCGAGATCATCCTCTGACATCACAAGATCCCAGCGATCGAGACAGTCCTCGCAGCGATAGGCAACGATGTCTCCCGACTCCCAAATACCGTCTTCTCGTGGGTGCGTCAGCAAGAAGCAGCGCCCGCCACAGTCGATGCAGGTAATTTGAGGCGACGGTGTCAGCACGACCCCATTCTGGCCGATTTGAAGCCGGAGCGCGACAACGTTTCGGGATCGCCGCGTATCCTGCCGAGAATGCGTGTGGTTGCAGGAGATCTAGGTGGCCGACGGTTGATAGCGCCCGAGGGCACGTCTACCCGTCCGACAACCGACCGGGTCCGCGAAGCGATCTTCAATTCGCTCACCAGCGCGG
The DNA here is from genome assembly GCA_019090765.1 of Ilumatobacteraceae bacterium. GTDB lineage: Bacteria > Actinomycetota > Acidimicrobiia > Acidimicrobiales > Ilumatobacteraceae > Sva-07. Next base: position 5,454 of record JAHRVJ010000080.1, on the reverse strand, counting down.
GGTTGATCGAAGGTGCCCTAGTGGCTGACCTGTTTGCCGGAAGCGGCGCCATCGGGATCGAGGCATTGTCTCGCGGCGCGCAACATTGCGTATTCGTTGAACGTGACCGGAGGGCCTTGTTGTCGTTAGAGGACAATCTTGAGGCGCTCGATCTCGAAGACCGCAGCAGGGTGATGGCCAGTGATGCCGTTGCTGTGGCAGCCACACTCGATGCCGACATCGTTTTCGCTGACCCCCCATACGAATTCGACGCGTGGGACCGTTTGCTGGAACGTCTCGATACGGGCCTAGTGGTCGCCGAATCAGGATTCGAAATCACCGCGCCAGACGGGTGGGCGGTCATCAGGGCGAAGAAATATGGGCGCACGCGAGTCACCTTTTTGGAGCGTGCTGATGCGGCCAATCAGAGCGACGGTCATACCGGAGAACCAGTCGGTTCAGCTGAATAGAAGTAAGGTTCAGCACTCAATGGCCACGGCACGCCCATCGTTGCGAGCGCTCTATCCGGGCAGCTTCGATCCGATCCACTTCGGACACATCGACATCATCGAACAAGCTCACGAGCTGTTCGGTTCGGTCGTGGTTGTTGTGATGTACAACCCCACGAAAACGTCGGGCCTGTTTGCGGTCGACGAACGCTTGGAGTTGGCATCTGCGGCCACTGCACACCTCGAACAGGTGTCGGTAATCTCGCATGCGGGCCTCGCGGTGCAAGCCGCCGAGCAGGCCGAAGCCGATTTCATCGTGAAGGGGCTACGAACGGCGGGTGACTTCGAAGTTGAGCAGCAGATGGCCCACAACAACCAAGCTGTCACCGGCATCCGAACCGTGTATCTTCCGTCCCGACCCGATCTGGGCTATGTCAGCAGCCGCTTCGTACGCGAGATTGCGCACTACGGTGGAGCCATCGATCATCTTGTGCCGGCACCAGTTGCCGGGGCGCTCCGTCGCAAGCACGACGCCGATCAGAAGTGAGCCAACAATGAGCAACGACGAATACAGCGCCGAGCAGAACGACGAGTACGCCGAGATTGACGACGACTACCCCGATCCAGGCCCACCCGGTGGCTTCGTCGGTGACGCCGAAACCCTCCTTCGTCGCGCGATCGACATTGTGGCAACGGCGCCGACAATGCCGCTTTCCTCATCACCGCGAATTGATCGTGACGAAATAGTCGAGATGATGGAGGAGTCCCTCCATCGGCTTCCCGACGAGTTGCGTCAGGCGCGATGGATGCTCAAAGAACGTCACGAGTTCGTCGCCAAGACCAGGCGCGAGGCTGACGAACTTCTGGAAGCGGCACGTGTGCGGGCCGAGCGCATGGTGCAGCGCACAGAAGTGGTGCGCGCTGCTGAGCAACGGGCCCGACAGGTCATGGAAACCTCCGAAGCTGACTCGCGTCGCCTGAAGCACGAGACTGAAGACTTTCTAGATCAGCGCCTCGGGTCCTTCGAGATATTGCTCGACAAACTTCAGAAGACCGTTGGCGCCGGTCGTCAGCGGCTCTCGATCGGTGAGCCGCGCGAAGACGACACCGTGGACGAAGAGGAAGACCCGACCATGGGCTTCTTCGACCAGGACGACTGAATTCAGCAAATCGCCACGGTTCACCCGGCGCCCGTTCGTGAGCCGCGCCCGTCGCGGGTAGCGTCATCATCATGCCTGATCCGTTGCGGCCGCTGCGCATAAACGCACTCGAATTGATGCGTCAGCCAGGCGCCATCCGTGACATCGCGGACGGTATCGAAGCAGCGCCTCTCGGAGTTGAACACGACCGGCTCACCAGCCATATCCAGGTGGACCTGAATCTTGAGGCGCTCACCGACGGCATCAAGGTCACCGGCACGTTGCAGGCCCAGTGGTCAACCGTTTGTCGGCGTTGCCTGGCAGATATCTCGGGCTGCGCCGTTGCCGAGGTCTCTGAGGTGTATCAGCGAGACATGGTCGACCCGGAGGCGTTCGCGATTGAGCAGAACCAGCTCAACCTTGCGCCGATGGTGCGTGAAGCAATCTTGCTTGAACTCGATCTCGAGCGCAGCTGCCGTGAAGATTGCGCGGGCCTCTGCCCTGCTTGCGGAGTTGACCGCAACGAGGCCACTTGCTCGTGTGACATCACCGTGCGCGATAACCGGTGGGCGGCGCTTGAGGGGTTCGTTATCGACGAGTAGCCGGTGTAGATGGTCATTGTCCGGCCGCGCCGATAACCTGATGCAGCCCTAGTGGCATGGATGACCCAATCGGCGAGTCCGCAACACCCCAGACCATCGCCCGGTAGATCCGGTCGAGGGTCAACGAACGAGGAAAGCGAACGATGGCCGTTCCGAAGAAGAAGACATCGAAATCGAAGACCCGGAGTCGTCGGGCGAGTGCCTGGCAGCTCAAGGTTCCAGCGCGCAGCCTGTGCCCCCGCTGCGGCAATACCAAGGTTCCGCACACGGTTTGCCAATCGTGCGGTTGGTATCGCGATCGCGTCGTAGTCGACGTCGGCTGACTCCGAGTTCGCGTAGCCACATGCTGCCCATCGCGGTTGATGCCCTGGGCGGCGATGACGCTCCGGGGCCCGTCCTTGCGGGCGCCCATCTGGCCGCGGCTGATGGCATCCCGATTGTGCTTGTCGGCCCAGCCGACCTTGCCGGGCGTGAGTCACCCGACGGTTCAACTCTCGCATTGATCGAGGCGTCCGAGGTGATCGGAATGCACGACGATCCAGCGCAGGGTGTACGACGCAAGAAAGATTCCACATTGGTCCGCGCCGCCGAGGCGGTTCGCGACGGTAAGGCCAGTGCGATGATTTCGGCTGGCAACACGGGCGCCACCATGGCCGCGGCGCTGCTTCGGATGGGTCGCATCAGGGGTGTGAAGCGACCGGCGATTGCCACCCCGATCCCCGTACCCGGGTCGACGCCAACTGTTCTGCTCGACGCTGGGGCCAACGCAGAAGTCCAGGCGGAGTGGTTGGTGCAGTTCGGGTTGATGGGGTCGGTGTACGCCCAACACAAGTTTGGAATCGAACGACCGCGAGTCGGTTTACTCTCGATCGGAGAGGAGCCGACGAAGGGCGACACGTTGCGTAAGGAGGCCCATGGCCTGCTGGCTGCGGCCCCGAACCTCAACTTCATCGGCAACGTCGAGGGTCGTGACGTAATGAGCACTGACGTCGATGTCTGCGTCACTGATGGATTCACCGGCAATGTGGTCCTCAAGACGCTTGAGGGTGGGATGAAGACTGTCATCACTGCACTCCTTGAGGCTTTCGGTGCCAAGGAGGAATACCGAACCCACGCCGACGCGCTGATGCCGGCACTCGAACCGCTGTACAAGTCACTCAGTCCCGACACTTATGGCGGGGCGATCCTGCTCGGCGTCGACGGGGTCTGCATCATTACTCACGGTTCGTCGAGCCCCACCGCAATGGTTAACGCCATCGATCTCGCCCGTGACATGGTCGATCACCAGTTGGTCGAAGAGATTCGCGTCGCAATCGCCGCAGCCGCTGCCTGAACAGTCGCCAGCGTCTCAGTAAGTCGAGTTAATCGCCTGCAGAACTAGCCAGTACACTTCCTGATTGTGCCAGCAGAGACCCATGTAGAACAGGGCCCAATCGGCCGCGACGAGATCCTCAACATCGTTCGCGACCGCCTGGCCGACATCCTCGAGATCGAGCCTTCGACTATCACTGAGGGGCAATCCTTCGTTGACGACCTCGATGCCGACTCCCTCGCTTTGATTGAGCTCGTCGAAGGCTTGGAAGAAGAACTCAGTGACCGCACTGTTGGCTTCCGTATTGACGACGAGGATCTCGAAGATCTCAAGACTGTTCGCGACGCCGTCGACTACGTCCACGATCGAGCAAAATCGAGCTGAGCGCTGCGCCTCGCGGCCCCGCTCGAACAATCGACGAACATGACGCTTCCACCAACCGACGAAGGTTCGGTCGACAGCGGCCTGGATGAGCTGACGAGACTGATCGGGTACGAATTCACCGACCGCGGGCTGCTGCGCCGCGCTCTGGCTCACCGTTCGTGGTGTGCGGAATCAGCCGATGCGGAGAACAACGAACGACTGGAGTTCCTTGGCGATGCCGTGCTCGGATGGGCGATTGCCGACATCGTTTACCGGCGATACGACGAAGTTCCCGAGGGCCAGCTCACCGATCTCCGCAAGAGCGTCGTCAACGCCGTTGCGCTGGCTGATGTCGCCGTTGAGATTGATCTTGGCCGTTACATCCTGCTCGGGAAAGGTGAAGCCGCGGCAAACGGGGCCGATAAACCTTCGATACTTTCTGACGCCTTCGAAGCTGTACTGGGTGCGGTGTATCTCGACGGCGGTGCCGAGGCCGCCTATCAAATGGTCAGCCGCCTGATCGGTCCGCGAATGCCGCAGGACCTCACATCATTGAGCCAGTTCGACCGCAAGACGCAGCTTCAGGAATTGGTCGCACGTCTCGGACAGGGAGCACCGGTGTACCAAGTTTCCTCCACTGGCCCGGACCACGCGAAGTCGTTCGTGGCGCTGGCGCTGATCGACGGCGAAGTCCGCGGAGAAGGGCAAGGCCGGTCCAAAAAGGCTGCCGAGCAGCAGGCCGCCGCTCACGCCTGCGACGCTCTGTTGGAGGAGTGACAATCGTGAACCACGTCGAATCCTCAACCCCTCGAGGAAGCTCAGACGTAAGTGCCGCGAAGGACCTCTTCAGCTGATGCCGGAGCTGCCAGAAGTTGAGACGGTTCGGCGTGGTTTGCAACACCATCTGGTCGGCCGCCGCATTACCGCAGTCGAGGTTGGGCGGGAGCGCGTCGTCCGGCGCACGTCGCGCGAAGAACTCATTTCAGGACTCACCGGCACAGTGGTGCGAAGCGCTGACCGCCGTGGCAAGTATCTGCTGCTGCCGCTTGACACCGGCGATTCGATGATGATTCACCTCCGCATGAGCGGGCAAGTGCTCCTCGCCCCGGAGGGCGCGCAGCGACCGCCACATACCCATGTAGTGATGCACCTCGATGACGGGAATGAAGCCTGGTTTGTCGACCCCCGTACGTTCGGCGAGGTGGTCGTGTTCGACCCGAACCGTGTTGATGTTGAGCTGCCCTCGCTGGCAATGCTTGGCGTCGATCCGATCGCGGAGCAATTCGACGCAACAATTCTGCGGGACGCAATCGGTTCCTCGAAGCGGGCGCTCAAGCCACTACTGCTTGATCAACAGGTGATCGCCGGTATCGGCAACATTTATGCCGATGAGATCCTGCACGCCTCTCGGCTCCGTCCACATAGGCCAGCGGACAGCCTCGATCGGCGCCGCATCGAAATCCTGGCGACTTCGATCGTCGACATCTTGAGCGCGGCGATAGAAGCAGGTGGCTCGACCCTAGGCGACGCCCAGTACGTCGACCTGATGGGGGAGACCGGTTCGTATCAGGACGATCATCACGTGTACGGCCGCGACGGTCTGCGCTGCG
>JAHRVJ010000079.1 GCA_019090765.1 Ilumatobacteraceae bacterium | reverse complement strand
TTCTTCCGCGCCCGGTTGGCGAAATCCTCTCGAACCTCGTACCCGACAATGTCGGCACCGTAGCGGAGCATCGTCATCGACAATGCTCCCGAACCGACGCCGCTCTCAAACACCCTGACGCCGGGGCCAATGTCGGCCAGCATGCAGATCGGGCCAAGATCCTTGGGGTAGATCACCTGGGCACCACGCGGCATCTCGACAACGAAATCTTCGAGCGTTGGACGCAAGGCGATGTACTCAGAACCCTTCGTGGACTTGAGGAACACACCTTCGCGCTGCCCGATGATGTCGGCATGGGAAACGAAGCCAGCGTGGCTATGGAACTCGCCATCGCTGGCAAGATCAATCAGATAGCGGCGCTTCTTGCTGTCGAGTAGCAGAGCCTTGTCGCCGATTGCGAAGTTTTCTGTCATGAGATTTCCTTTCGGGCCCGCTTTGGGAGCACCATATCGACCGGTACCGGATCGTGTTCTGCTGACCTTTCGATCAGCATGCAGAAGGCGCACACTGTTGACGTTGTTGGCGAGCCGCAACGTTCGCAATCATGCAATTGCCCGGTCGCCGCGGCGGATCGTCCTTGGAGTATGGGCGCCATTCTGTCGAGGAAGCCGAGGTAGAACGCAGCCTTCGCTCCGGGGGATGATTCATCGATCACGTTGAGTGACTGCTTATAGACCAAATGTTTGTTGCCTGCCGCGATCGGGCATTCTTCGACGATGTAGTCGATCCCGCGCACCAAGCACCACGCCGCCATTTCGCGTTCGGTGAGCCGAATCAGTGGCTTCACCTTCTTCGGGAAACCGTTGGTGGCTGGCAGTACCGGCAACTGCCTAGCTAGATAGTCGATATCCCAGCGCAATGTGTTGCCATAGAGCACAGCTGCTTCGTCGTCGAGGTTGTGCCCGGTAACGAGCACGTCGTAGCGACCGTCGAGTGCCGCCTTATCGAACACCCGGCGCTTTGAGAGTCCGCAAGCTGAACACGGAACCCGTTTCGTTGCCTTCGAGGCCGTGGGGATATCGAAGCCGTAATCGTCTCTGAGATCAACTGTTTGCAGGTTGAGCCCACGCTCGTCGGCAAAGCGCCGCACATACCCGCCGCTGCTGTCGGAATACTCACCAATTCCCAGGCCGACATAGAGACCATCAGCTTGATAGCCCGCCTCAATCAACATGTCCCACACCGCGAGCGAGTCCTTGCCACCGCTGACCGCCACCAAGATTCGATCATCAAAAGACAGCATGTCGAAGTCTTCAATCGCCTTCGCCATTTGACGGCGACAAAGCTGTTGGAGATGCTCGGCGCAAAAGTGTGCGTGATGACGACGAAGGCCGATCACCGCGGGCCCCTTACAAACCTTGCACTTGCTACCAACGGCGGTCATTAGTGCGACCCGCCCGAGATCACCGGTCGCACCTCAATTTCATCGGCGTCTGCCAGGAGGGCATCGCCAGGCACGAGCGTGCCATTACGAATAACTAGATGAGATTCTCGATTGAGGTCAAGGTCGTCAAGGAGCCGGTTGACGCTCCGCGTACCTTGCATCTCGATCTCCCGCCGAGGGTTGCGCAGGAGGATCTTCACGAGGAGCTTTGTGCCGCCTCAAGCTCGGCCATGGCCGCAACGCGTTCGGAGGCCAAGGTGATCCCCCGCCGCTTTCGGTCACGTCGCGACAACGGTATAGCCGACGCAACTGAAAGGATCTGGCCCACTCCGATTACCCGTGTGCCGAGGTTCTCGGCGTTCTTGCCGAAGAACCTTTTGATCGCCTTGCGACCGAACACAAAGACGGCAATGAACTTCCAAAGGCTGCTTGGCCCCAGGATTCCGCGTCTCAGCGCGTTGCGCCGGATAACCACCGACGGGCGCAGACTGTACGGAAGAAGTGCCATCAGAGGCGACGGATCTCGACAATCGCGCTGCCCTTCTTGCCCGAGCGCTTACCGAGCAGGAAAAAGATAACGAGCAAGACCATGCCGCCGCCAGCGGCGACACTGGCGATCGACATCTTCTTGTCGTCGACCTTGCCCTTCACGTCGCCTTGCAACGCCTTGAACTTGTTCTCGAGATCTTCTGGGGTGATCTTGGTGGGGGTGTCAGCTGACTTCTTGGCCATCGCCCTACTCCTTACTTCGGTTCCTTATTGAGAGTCGACTTCTTGATCCGCATTACCGTCAGGCCGAGCACCACAATGGTCACGAGCAGCGTGATGGCGTAAGCCACCCATGACAGTGAGCCAGTCGCTGATCGATCCCATTCGGTCTGCAAGACACGAAGTAGTCCAATCAGGAGGAACATCAGCCCGAGCGACAACGTCAACGCCGCCGCCGTTCCGAAGCCAAGCCATGACCCAGCACCCTTGAGTGGGCCAACGGTCTCCTGCAAGGCGTAAGTCTTGACAAAATCAATAACTTCGCCGACGGACGCATCATCGGGCTTCTTCGCCGGGCGGCTGGTGGAGTCTTTTGTGTCTGGCACGATCACTGTTTCTATCACGAAAGCCGGAACTTCAACATGGCTTCAACGTCTTCAAGGATCTCAGCAAGCATCGCGAGGCGCTCCTGGGGTCCAGCCGCAGCCAGTAGACGGAAGCGGTCGGCCGGACCAATCGGCGCCATTGCCGCCAATTGATAGCTCGCCGCAATCGGCTCGTCCTGGATCACAATCTCCGTTGGGTCGAACTCGACCATGTCTAACTGTTGGGCCATCGAAAGTGCCGCACGTACCCGGCGCTCAGCTTCGGCAATGGGCTGGGCGACCTCGTTGGCATCACAAGTCACATCGGGCCAATCGTCAACTTCGGCAACCGGGTACGGATCATCGTCAAGCCATTCAATAACCCGTATTCGCCTGGTGCCGACCGCGTTGAACGCGTAGCGGCGCGAGTCGAGCGCGTTCAGTTGCTGCATCGCGGCAACCGTGCCGACCAGCTCGCGATCATCACCGCCACCGGCTTCGCTGCCGTGCGAGATCAGCACCTGTCCAAACTCGGGAACCCCATCTTGGAGCAGGCAATCGATCACCATCTGCCGATACCGCGGCTCGAACACATGCAGCGGCATCACGCCGCCCGGAAGCAACACTGACCCCAACGGGAACATCGGCATCACGGGCATGGGGCGAAGCTATTCATAACCAGAGGCGCGGGTCACTGTGGCCCCAGCAGGTCGAACTCGGGGCCAGCTGGATAGGTGTCGAGGCGGTCGGTCAGCGCAAGCCAGAGAGTTTCATACTTGCGGTCGCTGGTGACGTCTGGCCCACTCTGCACAATTGCGAACTGTAAGACCCCAACATCGGTGGGCAAGTATCCAGCTAGGGCCTTCACCGCAGGCGGATCGGACTCGGCTGGCGGATTGCTCAGCGTTCCCGTCTTCGCAACCAGACGGCCCGCCATGACCGACTCGGTGAACTCGTCGGCCAGTGTTCCGGTCCGACCGGCCAGCGGTAGCCCCGTTGAAAGCACGCCGCCGATGTCGTGGTTAAGCACGCCGATTAACGCCGCACACGTAATGCGGTTGTCAGGGCTAAGACCAGATCCGTCGACGAGGCGAACACCGTCCATCGGAATACCCCAACCGCGCAGCGTGCGGTCGACCACGGTCAACCCTGTGGCAACAGTTCCTTCACCGCTATCGGCGAACCCAATCTCTTTTAGCAACATCTCCGCGGTGTTGTTGTCGCTAGTGGTCAACATCTCACGCACCGCCGCCGAGAGCGGCTCGGAGGTCACGGTCGCGACAATAGGCGCGGCCGGATCGGCTACACCGCTGGCCCAACCGGTGGCAACACTGATCCCGCGGTTACGCAGCAGCCGCGCCATCTCGCGTGCGGCGGCCTCGTTTGGGTCGCGTTGGCGGCTCGAACGGCCCCGCACACGCGAGTCATTAACCAGCAATGCGTCGTACGGGCCACCATCAACGAAGGCCACTCCGTCGCCCCAAGACGCGATCACGAACTCATCGTCGTACCTCGACCCGTCTCCGATTACGGCACCGTTGACACGTGTAACGCCCGTGTCAACGAACTCATCGGCGAGCCGGTCAAGCGAAGTGGTACTGAACTCGGGATACCGATCCGAATCAATCGGATAGTCGTCACTCACCAACAGGGGGTCACCGCCGCCGATCAGATAAATGTCACCCTCCACCACGCCATCAACAGCTGCTTGAGAGGCAATTGTCGTTGTGAAGGTGTAATCGCCCCCGAGCGTTTCCAGCGCGACCGCCGCAATCAGCAGCTTCTGAGTGCTTGCCGGAATCACCGGGGTAGCGGGGTTCTTAGAGCTAATCAGGTGACCGTTAAGGGCCACCGCTACACATGAATCATCGTTGATGAAGTTGTACATCGGCTCCAAGGCTTCCGCGAGCATGTTGCCGTTGGCCAACACGGCAATCTCGCGGGGAGCGCGGCGGTAGTTGAACAATCCTGTTGGCAACGCAGCGGCCGCCTCGTCGCTTGCTGACAACGTTGAGTCACGGGATTCGTCGAGAGCGTCCTGAACGAGCGCCGCTTCGTCGCGTGCCGCGTCATAAGAGTCGGCTTCACGGTCACTCCACACCACAAGTGCGACGAGCGCGACCGTGGGAACGACGGCTATGGCCAGCAAGATGAACAGTGGCCCCCGCGGGTACCGGCTCGGAGCCGAAACAAGATCCACGCGCATCCCCACTAGCGCACCTTCAACGTGGACTGAGCTCAGCGAGGGTCGGCCCCGCCGGGTAGGTGGCTAACACCTCAGCTAGAGAGTTCCACAGTGGTCGATACTCACTCTGGTCCGAAATCGTTGGGCCGTTGAGGATGAGCACGTATTCGACTGCCCCTCCCCCATCTACCTCCACGTAGCCCGCTAGCGCCTTCACCGCTGGCGGATCAACGTTGAACGGGGGATTGTTGAGCGTGCCTGTCTTGCCACGGAGCAAGCCGGTCACGGAGTGGTCGGTAAAGATCTCGGCCAATGTGCCGGTCTGGCCAGCGATCGGCAGAGCCGACCCAATCGGCCCGTTGATATCCGACATCTGCAAGAGCACGAGTAGAGCATTGCATGTCAACCTGTTGTCAAGGCTCAGTCCAGAACCGTCCGCCAATACGATTGTGTCTGAGGCGATGCCCCATTCGGCTAGTTGGTCGTGCATCAATTGCAGCCCGGCTTCACGAGTTCCTAATCCTGTACCAGCAAACCCGATCTCCTTCACCAACAGTTCTGCGGTGTTGTTGTCGCTGTTGCCAAGCATTTCAGCGACGACATCAACTAGCGGGGCCGACTGGATCGAGGCGAGTTCCACCGTCGCAACCGGCGCCGCGCCAGCAGCAGGGTCTCCCGACACCGTGATCCCGCGATCTTGGAGGAGCCGGGTGAACTCGCGTGCCGCTCCCTCATTGGGGTCGTTGGCCTTCAGCGAATCGTCGAGCACGCGTGAGTCGTTGGCCATCAACGCGTCATATGGACCAGCCTCCAACCCGGCGACGCCAACTCCCCAACCAGGTGCGGAGAACTCGTCGTCGTAACGCGTGCCGTCGCCCACCACAGACCCGGACACGCTTAACACGCCCGCAGCGACGACATCGTCAGCCAACGACTCAAGGCGAGTGGGGCTAGTCACCGGGTGACGCTCAAGATTGGAAGTCGGATACCACTCCGATGTCAATAGCGGGTCGCCACCACCAATCAGGTACAAGTCGCCATCAACGGCACCACCAATGGGTTCGGCGACGGCCTCGACCGATGTGATGTAGCGAAAGTCGGCTCCCAGTTGCTCCATCGCAACCGCAGCGACCACCAGTTTCTGGTTGCTGGCTGGGATCACGGCCGATTCGGCGTTGTGTTCACCGGCGGCGACACCATCGACCGACACGGCTAGACAGGATCGATCGTTGAGGGTCCCGACGAACGGCACGACCTCGGCCTCGAACGCCTCGAGACTCGCATCAAGCGAGACGACCCTCGGCATTCGCCGCATGGTGAACAATCCAGTTGTCAACTCCGCGGCCCCAACGGAAGCGTCAACTGACGGGTCAGGCGCAGGAGCAGCTTCGTTGTCGGTCACTTGATTCGACGACCAGCTAAAAACTGCCAACAGTGCGAGTGCGGGAACCAGCGCAATCGCGGCGATCACGAGCCACGGGCCAGGCCCGCGACCCCGTCGAGGACTATTACGTACGGTTCCGTTCATCAACCGAGCACCGCTCTGAATCGGCTGTAGCGAATCATGTGCCCGAGCGCTGTGACGGCACTTTCACCGGATGAGTAGCAGAGTCGGCCCGTAGCGCGCACCGTTGTGGGCCCGGGGTTATCTGGGTTGGTATGGGCCAACTCGGTAGCAACAAGAATCGGCTTGCCGGTTTGCACACTGAGATCATGGGCGGCCTCGGCGAATCGAGCGTCTTGCCGTTCGTGATAGTTCACGATGCGTTCAATGCCGTAGTCCGGGTAGAAATGGCCTTCCCGCATCATCTGTGCCTGATTCGACTGGATGCCAAGACCGATGTAGATAACCGCGTGCACGTCGGCATGAGTTGCGATCAACTCCATAACTTCAGGAATGGTGTCGCGGGTTTCGCCGCCAGCACAATCAACCGGGTTGTTTCGGCTCCATCGGGGCGGGAGCTTCTTATCGATTGCCGATTGCAAGTCTGCGGGCAACTCCATCAGCGTGACCACACCGCCACGCGTGATCGCGTCGGCAGTGACCACGCCCCAGCCGCCAGCCGTTGTGAGCACCACAGTGTTGCCCCCGGCCGGCAACGGTTGGGTCGCAAACGTTGCGGCCGCCTCAAACGCTTCGGTCACTGTCGCTGCCCGTGTGATCCCAGCAGCCCGGCAAGCTCCGTCGAACACCTTGTCGTTCGCAGCCAGCGCTCCGGTGTGGCTCGCAGCGGCTTGAGCTCCCCCTGCGGTCGCACCTCCCTTTACGAGCACCAAGGGCTTCCGCTCGGCAGCGTCGCCGAGCCGCTCCATGAGCGCTCGGCCGTCAGTGATTCCTTCTAGGTAGGCCAACCCCACTGTTGTTTCGTCGTCTTGCGCATACCAGTCGAGGTAGTCCGCAACGGTGACCGCAGCAGCATTGCCCGCAGAAACGGCTCTGCTGATTCCGACGCCAGATGCCCGCGAAAGGTTCATGAACGTCGATACGAAGTTGCCGCTCTGGCTAGCGACGCCGATGGAACCTGCTGGCGGATACGGGGCGACAATCTGCGCACACAGTTTCGCCGGAGTACTTACCACGCCCTGACCGTTAGGCCCCGCGAGCAGAATCCCCAGTTCGTCGGCGAGCGCAACCAACTCAGCTTCCGCGGCTCGACCCTCGTCACCAGCTTCTCCGTAGCCGGCCGAGGTGAGGAAAGCGGCGCGCACCCCCTTTGCTGAGCACGCTCGCAGCAAATCCAGATTCGCCGCGGCCGGCGTGCAAACAAATACAAGATCGATCACGCCGTCGGGAAGTTCGGCAATGTCGCGAACCGTTTGAATACCAAGCACCTCCTCCGCCTTGAGGTTCGTGCCATACACGGGGCCATCGAAACCGGCAGCCAACAGATTATGGAGTGATACGAAACCGAACTTTCCGGGATGCGTTGATGCGCCGGCCACCAGAACCCCACGCGGTTCAAACAGCGCCTGGAACTGATCAGCACTTGGCGGAGGTCGCATCGATCCGGCGCCGTCCGCGCCCGCGTTGCTGGCGGAATCATCATGTGGTTGATCGACTTCGACGAGCGCATCGACCGCCACGAGGTCCCCCGAAGGCTCGACGATCAAAGGGTTGACATCAACGCTCGCAATATCGGGACGCTCCTCTGCGACCCTCCCCAGGCCGACTAGCAACGCCACGAGTTGATCTCGGTTGACAGCGGCCTCGCCTCGGAACTCCCCCAGAATCTGTTGGGTCGCGAGGTCCTCAATCATCGCCGCGGCAGTCGCGGCGTCTATTG
>JAHRVJ010000078.1 GCA_019090765.1 Ilumatobacteraceae bacterium | reverse complement strand
CGCAATGTCGACATTGCGTTCGAGGCTCCATGCATCGGTGGCCGCAATCTTGTCTTCGAGCTGAGCCTGCTCTTTGCCGATTTTGTCGTAATCGGCATCAGGGTCGGCCCACATGGCCATCACCTCGTTGTAGCGGTCGATGATGCTCTGAACTTCAGCGACACCCTCCATCACATTTCCCTTGACGTCTTTGTCGGCGTCAAGCTGTGGCTCCTGCGGGAGGTACCCAACGGAGAACCCCGCTGTTAGTCGGGCCTCACCGGAGTAGCCGTCGTCTAGGCCCGCCATGATCTTCAACAGCGAAGACTTGCCGGCGCCGTTCGACCCGAGCACGCCAATCTTGGCGCCCGGGTAGAACGACAGCGAGATGTTCTCGAGGACGGTCTTATCGGGGGGATAATGCCGTGCGAGTTTGTAGGCCTGGTAGATGAATTCGTGCGCCATGGTGGCGCCGAGGCTACTGCCAGCGAATGTCGGGGAGCATCAGTCGGCGATGTCGGCCGACTTGGTTCGAAGCTGAGGCGGGATCCGAACAGGTCCGCGACGCTCAGAAATGTCGACGTAGGCCGCGACCATCTCTCGGATCTCGTCACCTTCGAGTTCGTCGCGCTCGCAGAGGCCATTGGCGATATCTAGGAGCGCATTGCGATGGTTCTTGACCATGCTCTCGGCTCGTTCGGCGCCTTCGACAAGTAGCGCTTCGGCGGCTTCGCGGCTGGGCTCGTCGGAGAGCACCTTGGCCACGAGGTTGGCCGCCGTTGGAATCGCGGCAGCCTCAAGGCTGAGCAGGCCAGGGCCGTGGCCGAGTTGGCCAACCAGCTGAGACGCGATGTTGCTCGCCGCGGCCAGGTCGGCAGAAATGCCGCTGCTTGCCTCGCCGTATTCCTGGAGCTCCGATGCCCGCCCCGCGAGAGCCACAGCGATGAGGTCACGTGCATCGGTAGGAGTCTTGAGGAAACGCTCTTCGAAGTCGCCGTGAGCAACGAGCCCAAGCGCTGCCGAGCGTCGCAGAATCGAGGCCATCTTGACGTCGCGTCGCGTGAGCACGGCCGTGAGAGCGTGGCCCGCCTCGTGAATCGCGATACGGCGACGCTCGTCGGGGTGGTAGCCCATCTCCTGCGCGACACCGACTTCAGTTACGAGCTGAGCTTGCAACACGTCGGTAACAGTCATCGATGTGCGGCTGTAACGGAGCGCGATGATCAGCGCCTCGTCGAGCAGTTTCTCGATTCGGACTGGTGTGTACCCGGCGGTGAGGTCTGCTACGAGCGGCGCGGTGACCTTCTCATCGTGGTTCTTGCGATCGAGGTAATACTCCGCAATTGCCAAGCGATCGGCGCGAGGTGGCAGGTTGAACGTAATCACGCGGTCGAATCGACCTGGGCGCATCAGCGCCGGGTCGAGGTCGGCGGCGCGGTTGGTGGAAGCAACGATCAACACGTTTGCTTCCTTGCGCGTCGGCCGTGGCCGGCGACGCTTGTCTGGCAGGAAGCTGTTGAACCAGTCAATGAACTTGGCCTTGAACTTTTCAGGACCGGTTGGAAGATCGAAGCTCTGCATCTGAACGAGCAGTTCGTTAACGACACCCACGATGCCCTCACGCATCGAGCCAGAGTTCATCCCGCTGCGGGCTCCGCCGATCGCGTCGAATTCTTCGATGTAGCCGATCGCACCGCCCTCGTCATGGGCCGCCTTACGGAGCGCCTTGAAGAAGGAACGGATCTTCTTGTTCGTTTGTCCGTAGTACATCGACTGGAACTCGCTCGCCGAGACGAACAGGAATGGCACGCCAGCTTCGGCGGCCATTGCTTTGGCGAGGTAGGTCTTGCCCGTGCCTGGAGCGCCTTCAAACAGCACGCCTCGGCGGGCGTTGCCGCCCATCTCGCGCTGGAACGTTTCCGACGCCAGAAACAAGTTCATGCTGTCGATGGCTTCGCGTTTGGTCTGGTCGGCTCCGACGACATCGTCGAGTCGGATGTTGGAATCCGATGCTCGCAGCAGTGTGTGGGGGGACTTGCCTGCGGTAAGGAACGGGATGAAGATCACGGTTCCGAGGACGAGGATCAGGCCGAGGGCGATAACGATCTCCGGGTTGCCCTGGATCCAGCCCGGGAATCCGAAACGGATTTGATTGTCCGTGACCAGTCGGTAGGTCAGCCAAGCCAGGATTACTCCGAAGAACACCAGCGCGCGGCGTAGGCGACGTTGGCGTGTTCGTTCTCGATTCGCTGTGGCATCAATGTCGTCGCCACTCAGCATCTCGCCTTTGCCCAGACGTTCAATCTGCATTTAGACCCTCTCATCAGGATGCGAACGAGCCTCAGAATAGAGTCTCGCTCGGTCGTCCGATTCCGCCCGGATACGACGTCACCGAACGTAGCGCAACAATGCAGTGGGTGGTCAAGGCCCAGGCGTCAAGGGTTCGTCAAGATTACTAAAGGTCAATCCCCTACAGAACAGCCTGAGAGGCTGCACAGCGCACAGCTACGCTGAGCCGGTGGACGTAGCAGATACTCGAGGATCAGCCTTTGGCACCAACACCTGGCTGGTAGAGGAAATGTACGAGCAGTTCGTACGTGACCCGCGATCGGTGAGTGACTCGTGGCAGGAATTCTTCTTTGACTATCACTCGCAGACACCAAGTGTGGCGGCCGCGGCCGCGGCGTCGACCCAGGTCAGAGAGGTCGTTGACGAGCACCTACAGCGCGGTGACGAGCCGGTCGCGAAAGCTACGCCACCAGCACCCGTTGTCAGCGAACAGCAGGAGCCGGTGGAAGAACCTGGAAAACCCATCCGTGGGGTTGGAGCGGCGATCGCGACAAACATGGAACGCAGCCTGAGCGTTCCTACTGCGACCAGCTTCCGGAATATCCCGGCCAAGCTGCTTGAGGTCAACCGCAAGGTGATTAACGGCTTCCGGGCGCGTGCCGGACAAACGAAGGTCAGCTTCACCCACCTCCTGGGATTCGCGATTGTGCGGGCGATCGCCGATGAGGTTCCCGCAATGAAGAACAGCTATCTCGAAGGCGCCGATGGCAAGCCTCGGCTGATTGTCAACGATCACGTCAATATGGCCCTGGCGGTTGACGTGGCCAAGCCCAACGGTACGCGAACGCTGGTAGTGCCTGTACTGCGTGATGCAGACACTCTCGACTTCAGCGGATTTCTTGCGGCTTACGACGAGATCATTCGCAAGGTCAAGGCGAACAAGCTGACCGTCGACGACTTTCAGGGGGCCAATGTCAGCCTCACGAACCCCGGCACCATCGGCACTGTCCAGTCGGTGCCGCGGTTGATGCCAGGGCAGGGCCTCATCGTTGGTGTTGGCAGCATCGACTACCCCGCTGAGTTCCAGGGAACCGATCGCACCAACCTGAGTTCGCTTGGCGTAAGCAAGGTGGTGACGGTCACGAGTACCTATGACCACCGCATCATCCAGGGCGCCGAATCGGGGCTTTTCCTCAAGCGAGTACACGAATTGTTGCTCGGCGAGCACAACTTCTACGAGGACATTTTTCACGCGCTGGGCATGCCTTATGAGGCGGTCAAGTGGCGTCCAGATACCAATCCGATTGACCGCGAGGAGGCGATGCTCGCCAAGCAGATGGCGGTCGCCAAGCTGATTCGGGTACACCGTGTGCGTGGCCATCTGATCGCCGACCTCGATCCACTGCGCTGGAAGAAGCCGCACACGCCCGTTGAGTTGGACCCCGCAACCTATGGCTTGACCATCTGGGACCTCGACCGCGAGTTCCTTACAGATGACGTAGGCGGCGTCGAGAAAATGCCGCTGGCAGATTTGCTCGGTGTGTTGCGCGATGCGTATTGCCGCACGATTGGCGTCGAGTACATGCACATTCAAGACACCGATGAACAGCGGTGGATTCAGGCGCAGGTCGAAGGTGACTACGACAGCATTTCGAAAACTGGCAAACACCGGATCCTCGAGCGACTCAACGCGGCTGAGTCATTCGAGAAATTCCTCGCAACAAAGTATGTGGGTACGAAGCGATTCGGGCTCGAAGGCGCCGAGTCGGCCATTCCGATTCTTGATGAGGTGCTATCCAACGCGGCCGACGCGGGTTTCGGTTCGGTAGTTCTCGGGATGGCGCACCGGGGTCGCTTGAACGTGCTCTCTAACATTATGGGGAAGAGCTACGGCGCGATTTTCTCCGAGTTCGAAGGTCACCTCGACCCCACTTCAGTTCAGGGTTCGGGCGACGTTAAGTATCACCTCGGTATCGAAGGCAACTACGTCAGCCCTTCGGGTGCGGACATAGCCATCGAATTGGCAGCGAACCCCAGCCACCTTGAAACCGTCGGGCCGGTGGTGATGGGCATGGTGCGCGCGAAGCAAGACCAGATCGAACCGGCGGGAGCATTCAGCGTTCTGCCGATGTTGATCCACGGAGATGCGGCATTCGCCGGCCAGGGCATCGTGGCCGAGTCGCTGGCGATGAGCGACATCGGCGGATATCGCATCGGTGGCACGATTCACCTGATCATCAACAACCAGATTGGGTTCACCACTTCACCGCAGTACGCGCGTTCGTCGCTCTATTGCTCCGATGTGGCCAAAACCGTTCAGGCGCCAATCTTTCACGTCAATGGCGACGACCCCGAAGCTTGCGTGCGCGTCGCGAAGATCGCGTGGGAGTACCGCCAGAAGTTCAACAAAGATGTCGTTATAGACATGGTCTGCTACCGCCGCCACGGCCACAACGAGGGCGACGACCCGAGCTACACCCAGCCACTGATGTACAAGGCGATTTCCGAACATCGCAGCGTTCGCAAGCTATATGTTGAGTCGTTGGTGAAGCGCGGCGACATCACCGTGGACGAGGCCGAACAAGCGCTGGTCGACTTCCACGCCAAGTTGCAGGTCGCACTTGATGAGACCCGCTCGAACGCGCCCGACGTAATCGAGGTGGCACGACCTCCGAAGCCGCTAGGTGTGTTGCCGCACATTCCTACAGGTGTTGAACGCCCCATTCTGGACGGCGTCTTCGAGCACCTCACCGAATACCCCGAGGGGTTCAACGTGCACCCCAAGTTGGCGCGTCAGTTCGATGGTCGCGCTGAAATGTATGGGGGTGGCACGGCCGATTGGGCAACGGCGGAGGCGCTCGCAATGGGCTCGCTTGTACTGGAAGGCCACTCGGTGCGTCTGGCCGGCCAGGACTCCCGACGGGGGACGTTTAGCCATCGCCATGCAGCCCTGATCGATTTCGAAACGGGCGAGCCGTGGGTGCCGCTTGCGAGTCTCGATGATGCGCAAGCCAAGTTCTGGGTCTTTGACTCGTTGCTTTCCGAATATGCCGCGCTGGGGTTCGAATACGGCTACAGCAATGGCAACAGCAACGCCCTCGTGGTTTGGGAAGCACAATTTGGGGACTTCATTAACGGCGCCCAGATCGTTATCGACCAGTACATCGTGGCGGCCGAAGACAAGTGGGGCCAGCAAAATGGTGTGGTGCTGCTGCTGCCGCACGGCTTCGAAGGTCAGGGCCCAGAGCACAGCTCAGCGAGAATCGAGCGATTCTTAACTCTCGCCGCGGAAGACAACTTGCAGCTGGTTAACACCACGACAGCAGCAAACTATTTTCACCTCCTACGCCGCCAGGTGCACTCCGAGCGCCAGACGCCGCTGATTGTGTTCACCCCCAAACAAGGACTCCGGATGAAGCAGACGCGCTCACCGATCGAAGCGCTCACCTCGGGGTCATTTGAGGAGGTGCTCGACGATCCGGGTGATATCGATCGTGATGCGGTCGAGCGGATCGTGTTCTGCTCAGGCAAGATCGCATGGGATGCGCTGGCTGAACGTGATCGACGCGGAGCACCGGTTGCAGTTGTTCGTATCGAGCAGCTCTATCCCCTCCCGACCGCGCAAATACTCGAACTGCTGCAGACCTACCCCAATGCCAAGCAGCTGCGGTGGTTGCAGGAGGAGCCCGAGAACATGGGCGCCTGGAACTTCATCGAGCATCACACATGGCGTATAAAAGAGAGTGGCTATGAGCTCCGTCACGTCGCTCGGATCGAGTCTGGAAGCCCCGCGACCGGGTCGAAGACGATCCACGACCAAGAGCTGGTGGAGCTGTTGGAGCATTGCTTCGAAGGCCTGTAGCGCCGGCGGCACCCAGATTGGCGCCAGCATGCCTACGATGAACGAGCGGCAGCCGACGTCTTTGACACGCTCGGCCTGCCCCCACGACTAGGAAGAGCACAAATGACATCAAGAAAAGGGCCGGATCACGTCGTAGTCGACGGATCCAATATCGCCACCGAAGGCCGCTCGTTGCCGAGCCTCGCTCAACTTAGCGAGGCGGTGATGGGGTTCATGGAGGAGCACCCGGACACCGCGATCACTGTGGTTGTCGACGCCACGTTTGGCCACCGGATCGACAAGAAAGAGGTAAAGGAGTTCGAGTTGGGGATTGCCAACAACGAACTGGTTGCACCTCCAGCGGGGGCGATTGGCCGCGGCGACGCATTCGTACTCAGCATTGCCCAGAAGGTGGGTGCCTCGATCCTGTCGAATGACTCGTTTCAAGAGTTTCACGCCGACTACGAGTGGCTGTTCGACGAGGGGAGGCTGATCGGCGGAAAGCCCGTTCCGCATGTCGGTTGGGTATTCGTTGATCGAGTACCTGTCCGTGGTCAGGTCAGCCGGAAGGCGACTCAGGGGTCACGCTCGAAGGGGTCATCGCGACGCAAGTCGAAACAGACTTCGTCGGGATCATCATCTGTTTCGTTGAGTGCCACTGAACCGATGCCGGTTCCGAAGTCTCCCCCTCCGGGTCGCGCCAGCAAGACCACGCCCGATGAGGCAACTGACGGCGATCTGGATGCGACCGATCAGACGAAGGCGGCCAAACGCAGCGCGCCTCGTGGTGGAGACCCAATCAACGAACTGTTGCCGTTCCTGGAGTTCGTCGAACACCACCCCGTTGGAACGAGCATCACCGGCACCGTTGAATCGTATTCGTCCCATGGTGCGTACATCACCATTGGCGATGAAGGGGTGCGCGGCTATATCCCACTGTCGTTGATGGCCGACCCGACCCCGAAGAGCGCGCGCAAGGTGATGCGACTTGGCGAATCGGTCACCGCGGTTGTAGTCAGCTT
>JAHRVJ010000077.1 GCA_019090765.1 Ilumatobacteraceae bacterium | reverse complement strand
TGGTGTCGCCTGACGCGGTGTCGGCCGTGGTGCCGTCTGACGATGACGAATCATCGTCAGAGCCACAGGACGCGGCGATCAATGCCAACGCTACGACACCTGCCGATAGCACACTTCTTCGTTTCCTAATCATGTTGTCACTCCCCCGGGGGTCAAGCCCCCTGATTGTTGTTGCCTTGCTTGTGTGGAACCATCCGATGGCGACAGAGTTTTTTCCAACCCGATCGACACCAAATAGAAAATTAGCCCGAGTGTGCAGGCCCCGATGACGTACGCCCATGAAGCCGCATTTCGTGAGGCTGCCGCATTGGAGGTGATGCTGTATCCCAGCCCGTTCTGCCGCCCGCCAAAGTACTCCGCAACGAAGGCAGTGATAACAGCCGCCGGAGCCGAAATCTTCAACGCTGTAAATAGGTACGGCACCGCATTCGGGATCCGCGTCTTCACCAGTATCGAGGTGGGGGACGCCGCATACGAACGCATTAGTTCGAGGTGAGTTGGGCTCACCTGTCGTAGACCCTTAGCCACGTTGACCATCACAATGAAGAACACGATCAACGTCACCATCAATCGCCGCGGAACCTCGGTGGTAGAAGAGAACATGTTGTTGAATACCGGTACCAGCACGATGATCGGGATCGCATTGAGCGCCACCGCCAGCGGGGTAATCAGCTCGTTGGCGACCTGGAACCGCATCAACACGAAGCTCATCGCGACGCCGAACACCACCCCAAACAGGAGCCCGACTAGCGCGTTGGTACCGGTGTTCAGAGTTGCGTCGATGATGTCGTCTGAGCGATCAATCAACTCCGCCCAGATGGCCGATGGGGCAGGTAGTAGGAACGGCTTAATGTCGAAGGCCTTGACAATCAACTCCCACAGCCCGAGAAATAGCGCGCCAACCACGATCGGCGGTAGGACCGCGGCGACAATCTTGCGGAACATCACCGATCCTCGATACCGCGCGCACCGGCAACCCGATCGGCACCACGTAAAGCTTCTCGAACATCGGTTATCCGAGCGTAAAACTCGTCGTCTTCGCGCGAGTCCTCGTCACGATCATCACCCAGGTCAACATCGATGATCTCGGTGATTCGCCCTGGCCGCGGCGACATGACGACCACGCGATTCGACAGATACACCGCTTCGGGTATCGAGTGAGTCACAAACACGACCGTTGTCTCGGCGGCGGCACAAATCCGGAGCAGTTCGGCCTGCATGTGCTCGCGGGTCATTTCGTCGAGCGCACCGAATGGCTCGTCCATCAGTAATAGCGGTGGGTGAGCTGCGAGCGCGCGGGCAATTGCCACCCGTTGCTGCATTCCTCCCGATAGCTGCCAAGGCATATGCGCAGCAAAATCCGAGAGCTTTACCAGCTCCAACATCTCGGCCGACCGCTCGCGACGCCTCGCCTTCGACCAGCCTTTCAGCTCGAGCGGCAGCTCGATGTTCTTCTGTACGTTGCGCCATTCGAACAATCCCGATTGCTGAAAAGCCATCCCATAGTCCTGCTCGACACGGGCCTGGCTGGCGGACTTGCCGTTGACCAACACGCTGCCCGCAGTCGGGTCGAGCAGGTTCGCTATGAGCCGCAGCAGAGTCGACTTACCGCAACCGGACGGCCCGATCAGCGACACGAAATCGCCCGGCCTGATCACCAGGTCAATACTGCCCAAGGCCTCAACCTGATTCTGTTGGCCTTCGTTGAAAACCATCGAAACACCATCGACGACAACTGCGTCAGACGGCACCGGGTTGACCACGGCAGAATTGTTCATGAGGACCCTTCAGCTGGCCGGTTGCGCATTACTAGTAGCTCAAAACCGACGACGAGCCCAAACATGGCCAACCCGAGCAACGCTGCCCCGAACACCGCCGTGTACACCTGCGCGGGGTCACTGGTTGCTTTCTGGGCGTATGTGAGGGACGCGAACCCGACCCCGCGCACACCGGTTGATACTTCTGAAACAATGACGCCAATCACCGCCGCCGTGGCCCCCAGTTTCATTCCAGGAATGATGTACGGCATCGCTGCAGGGAACCGCAGCTTGGTCAACGTCGTCCACCAACTCGCGGCGTAACTATCCATCAATTCGAGCGAGGCAGCCGATGTCGAACTCAGCCCTTTTAGGGTCGCCACCGACACGGGAAAGAAGGCCAGGAAGGCGCCAAGTGCGGCAACCCAGGTCCACTTGGGGAGGTCCCAGTTCCCGCCGAGTGCCGCGACCTGCGGGGCGAGAGCGATCAGCGGCACCGTTTGCGAGGCAACCACATAGGGCAGCAGGCCACGCTCGACAACGCGGAACCTCGACATTAAAACTGCGAGCGCGATTCCGAAAGTGCAGCCGAGGAGAAATCCCACGAGCGCCATCCGGAACGTGTACCAGGCGTAGCCGGTCACGGCGAGCCAGATGGGGCGGTCTTGACCGCGAACTTCGGGGTCGAATAACCGCTGACCCATTTCCCACGTGTGCGGCATGGCCCGCTCGCTGGCTCTGGGCAGAATTCGCATGCCGAGCACTTCGCCGCCGTCTTCGGGGCCGAAGGCTACGTAGAGCTCCCACGTCACCGCTACCAATGCCAGAGCGACGATGAAGAGCGCGGCGCGGCGTAGACCTCTCCGTATCACTATTGACTCACTGGCGAGCCAGCGATTGTTCGCGTAGCGCCGGGATCACGTGCTCGCCGTATTGCTCAAGTGTGTGGTCCTTGCCATCGTGCTGAAGGTAGAGCGCGAACTGGTCGACACCAAGTTCTCCCAGCGCGTGCAATCGTTCGAGCTGCGCCTCGACCGGGCCAAGAATGCAGAAACGGTCGATGATCTCATCGGGCACAAACGCGGTGTGGGTGTTACCTGCTTGGCCGTGCTGGTTGTAGTCGTATTCCTCACGGTCTTTGATGTAGTCGGTGAGCGCGGCAGGCACTGTCGACGATTCGCCGTAGCGGGCAACGATGTCGGCTACGTGGTTGCCAACCATGCCGCCGAACCAACGGCATTGGTCGCGCATGTAGCCGACATTGTCGGCCGGGCCCACATAGGCCGGAGCCGCAACACAAACAGTGATGTCGTCGGGGTCGCGACCGGCCGCGGCGGCCGCGGAGCGCACGCTGCCGATGGTCCACTCGGCGATCGAGAGATCGGCAAGTTGCAGGATGAAGCCGTCGCAGGTTTCACCGATCAGCTTCAACGCCTTAGGTCCGTATCCCGCGCCCCAAACTTCGAGTTCGCTTTTCGATGCCCAGGGAAGCGTGATAGTCGATCCGTTGTACTCAACTCCGCGACCGTTCGCGAGCTCACGAATCACGTGAATCGATTCGCGCATCGTGGCCAGCGTGGTCGGCTTGCCATTGGTAACCCGTACCGCTGAGTCGCCACGCCCAATGCCACACACCGTGCGGTTGCCGTACATCTCGTTGAGCGTCGCGTATGTCGAGGCAGTCACGGTCCAATCGCGGGTGGCCGGGTTGGTTACCATCGGGCCGACAACGACATTGCGCGTTTCGTTCAGGATCTGGGAGTAGATGACGTACGGCTCCTCCCACAAAATGTGCGAGTCGAAGGTCCAGACGTGGCTGAATCCATAGGTCTCGGCTCGCTTGGCGAGGTCAATGACCCGTGCTGCTGGCGGGGTTGCTTGGAGTACTACGCCGACATCCATCAGCGAGTCTCCGGAAATCCGAGATCGATTGTGCTTGTCGACGGGTCGGGCCAACGACTCGTAATCACTTTTGCCTGGGTATAGAAGTTGACGCCCTCTGGACCATAAATATGAGTGTCGCCGAACAGGCTCGACTTCCATCCACCGAAGCTGTAGTAGCTAACCGGCACCGGCACCGGCACGTTGATACCGACCATGCCGACTTCGACATCGAACTGGAACTGGCGCGCTGCCCCACCATCACGAGTGAAGATCGCGGTACCGTTCGCGAACGGACTGGCATTGATCGTGTCGATGCCCTCCTGATACCCAGACACCCGCACTACCGACAGCACGGGTCCAAAAATCTCGTCTTGGTAGCAAGCCATGTCGGGGGTCACGTTGTCGAGCAGAGTCGGGTTCAGGAAGAAACCTTCGCTGGCGACGTCCTCGCGGCCATCAACCACGAGTGAGGCCCCTTCGCCGGGGGCGTTATCGATGTAGCCGCGCACCTTGTCTCGATGATCGGCAGTGATTAGCGGACCCATTTCGTTGCCAGCTTCGGTCCCCGGGCCCACCTGTACCCCCGGAATGCGCTCTGCGATCTTGGCTACCAACTCATCAGCGATGCTGTCAGCGGCGAGCACCACGCTGATCGCCATACACCGCTCACCAGCGGAGCCGTATCCGGCCCCAATCGCCGCGTCGGCCGCCATGTCGACGTCGGCATCGCTCAGAACAAGCATGTGGTTCTTGGCGCCGCCCAACGCCTGGACTCGCTTGCCGTTCTTGGTGCCGGTTTCGTAGATGTGCTTGGCGATCGGTGTCGAGCCAACGAAGCTCAGTGCCGCGATATCTTCGTGTTCGAGCAGTCGGTTAACGGCAACCTTGTCGCCTTGCACGATGTTGTAGCAACCGTCGGGCAACCCAGCCTGCGCCAACAGTTCGGCGACGAACATGTTTACCGAAGGGTCCTTCTCGCTCGGCTTAAGCACGAAGGTGTTGCCGCACGCGAGAGCGTTGGCGAACATCCACATCGGAACCATCGCCGGGAAGTTGAACGGCGTGACTCCGGCGACAACGCCAAGCGGCTGACGGATCGAATACACGTCAATCCCCGACGCCGCCTGTTCGGAGTAGTCGCCCTTAATCAGCTGCGGGATGCCGCACGCAAACTCGATGTTCTCCAATCCGCGGGCGACTTCGCCGAGCGAGTCAGACAACACTTTGCCGTGTTCGGCCGTGAGCAGCGCGGCGATCTCTTTGCGATTCGCGTCGACCAGCTCACGCAGGCGGAACATGACCTCGGCCCGCTTTGACAGCGACGTCGCGCGCCATGCAGGAAACGCGGCCTTCGCCGCAGCTACCGCCTTGTCGACTTCATCGACCGAGGCCAGATCAAGCGCCCCGGTCTGCACGCCAGTAGCCGGGTTGAAAACAGCAGCGCTGCGGCCGGATGTGGACTCGACAACCTTGCCGTCAATCCAATGCGAAATGCGATCCATATCTTGAACTCGATTCAGTCGACCCCGAATCAAACGGGAGGGGTCTGACCCCTCCCGTTTGATTTGGGGTGGGGTCAGTGGAGGTAGTTGCTGAGGCCGCGCTTTACGTACTTGCCGTGGCCCTTGCTGCCGACGTAAGAGTCTTGCTCGACAATGATCGCACCACGGCTGATGACCGTGTCGACCTTTCCGTCGATTTCGAATCCTTCGTAAGCGGAGTAATCCATGTTCATGTGGTGCTTGTCGTTGATGCCGATCCGGGTCTTCGCGGTTGGGTCCCAGACCAAGATGTCGGCATCGGCCCCAGGGGCGATAACGCCCTTGTTGTCGAGCCCGAACATGCGCGCCGGGCTCGTTGAGCAAGTTTCGACCCAACGTTCGAGGGTGATCTCACCGGCAACAACACCCTGATAAATCAGCTCCATCCGGTGCTCGACACCGCCAATGCCGTTCGGGATTGCCGCGAAATTCCCGATGCCCAGCTCTTTCTGATCTTTCATGCAGAACGGGCAGTGGTCGGTCGAAACCACGGCCAACTCGTTCATCCGTAGACCCTTCCAAAGGTCGCTTTGATGATGCTCGTGCTTAGTGCGTAGTGGCGTTGAACACACCCACTTCGCACCCTCGAAGCCGGGCTGCGCAAGCTGATCCTCAAGCGTGAGATACAGGTATTGGGGGCAAGTCTCGGCGAACACGTTGAGACCAGCATGCTGAGCAGCAGCCACTTCTTCGAGCGCCTCAGATGCCGACATGTGCACGATGTACAGCGGAACGTTGCCAGCCACCTTCGCGAGCTGGATTGCTCGGTGAGTTGCTTCCGATTCAAGTTCGGCGGGACGTGTGAGTGAGTGGAACCGCGGGTCGGTATCACCCCGGGCGAGCGACTGGGCAACCAGCACGTCGATCGCGATGCCGTTCTCGGCGTGCATCATGATCATCGCGCCCGACTCGGCCGCGTTCTGCATGGCTCGCAGAATCTGACCGTCATCGGAATACAACACCCCTGGATAGGCCATGAACATCTTGAAGCTCGTGACGCCTTCATTGTCGACCAGCGATGTCATTGCCTGCAATGACGCCTCGTCGACACCACCGATGATCTGATGGAAGCCGTAGTCGATCGCGCACTCGCCAGCGGCCTTCTCGTGCCACGCCGCGAGACGATCTTGAACGTCCTCGCCGGTGTTCTGGACCGCGAAATCGACAATCGTCGTTACTCCACCCCACGCCGCAGCTCGTGTACCAGTCTCAAACGTGTCAGACGCTTCGGTGCCACCGAACGGCATTTGCATATG
The DNA here is from genome assembly GCA_019090765.1 of Ilumatobacteraceae bacterium. Classification (GTDB taxonomy): domain Bacteria; phylum Actinomycetota; class Acidimicrobiia; order Acidimicrobiales; family Ilumatobacteraceae; genus Sva-07. Next base: position 1,614 of record JAHRVJ010000077.1, on the reverse strand, counting down.
CGTGTGCACATCCACCCCGCCCGGCACGACGTACTTGCCGGTGGCGTCGATCGTGCGGTCGGCATTGACGCCAATCGCCGCGGCCTGGCCAGGGGCGAGGATCGCGGCCACCGATTCACCGTCAATGAGTACATCGCCGGCGCGTCTGCCGACTGCGGAAATAATCGTTCCACCAGAGATAAGTGTGGTTGCCATGTGCCTCAGCCTTCCACCAATTCGTCGTATGCGTCAGGGCGGCGATCGCGGTAGAACGCCCACCCGTCGCGCACTTCCTTGATGCGGTCCATATCAAGATCGCGAATCACCAATTCGGGTTTGTAAGCATCGCCCTTCTCTCCTACGTATTGGCCCCGCGGATCGGCGAAGTAGCTCTGGCCGTAGAAATCGTTGTTACCCAACGGCTCGATGCCAACGCGGTTGATCGCGCCTACGTAATACATGTTCGCGACGGCCGCAGCAGGCTGTTCGATGCTCCATAGGTACTCGGACAGGCCCCGATGAGTAGCCGACGGGTTGAAGACAATCTCTGCCCCATTGAGACCCAGGGCACGCCACCCTTCGGGGAAGTGCCGGTCGTAGCAGATGTACACACCGACTTTGCCGACCGCGGTGTCGAAGATTGGGTAACCGCCGTTGCCGGGCCGGAAATAGAACTTCTCCCAGAATCCCTCAACTTGAGGGATGTGCTGCTTGCGGAACTTACCGAGATAGCTGCCGTCGGCATCGATCACCGCCGCAGTGTTGTAGTACACACCCGGCTGCTCGATTTCGTACATCGGCAACACCATCACCATGTTGAGTTCCTTGGCCAGTGCCTGAAAGCGTTTGGTGGTCGGTCCATCGGGGATGTACTCGGTGTACTCGTAGTACTGAGCGTCTTGCACCTGACAGAAATACGGGCCGTAAAACAACTCTTGGAAGCAGATGATCTGAACACCTTCGGCGGCAGCCTCACGTGCAGCCTCCTCGTGCTTGACGATCATCGACTCCTTGTCGCCCGTCCAGTCGGTTTGCAACAGCGCAGCCTTGATGATGTTGGCCATACTCACCCTCAATCGTTCGTTTGTCGGTTCGGCTATCAATTTCCAAGCCCGATGTCGACACTAATCACACCGGGGCGCGTGGACAATAGGTCACTTTGTGCTCTACGTTTCGCCCCGACTATGCCGACGTTTCGCAGTGCTTGGAATTGGGTCTTCGGTAAACACCTGCCGAAACCGCCAAACCCCGAGCGCACGGTCGAAGCTGCCTGGATTCCGCATTGGCAGGCTCAGATGCTCGTCGACGAGTTGGTCGCGGAAGGTATCCCAGCGGTGATGAGCGAAGAGTTCTCGATCCACCTCACGATGTACAGCCGCGAGCCCATGGCCCGCATCTTCGTCACCGAAGATCGGAAAGCCGACGCCCGGGCGCTGATCGAGGAAATCACCGGCGTCCCGCCGTCAAACCGCAAGCTCTAGGTCGACCGGTAGCCAGCGCAGCCAGTCCGACGCCAACTACAACAGTGGCCCAGCCAGCAACGATGACTGAGCGAGTTCCCCTCACATGGCTAACCGTACCGCCGCTCACCGCAAGGCTTTTGGGTATTTCTTGAAGTGGCAACAGGCATCATTC
>JAHRVJ010000076.1 GCA_019090765.1 Ilumatobacteraceae bacterium | reverse complement strand
GCGCCCTCCGATGTGGTGAACTTCTTGCAATGGTGCCGCGAATGGGAGCGTCCCGACGCCTGAGCGGCGATCGGCAGGCTGAGTGCAGATGCTGAGTGCGCTGGTACTCAACGCGAGCTTTGAGCCGCTGAGCGTGGTGTCGGCGCGGCGGGCCACCTGTTTGGTGCTGGCTGAGAAGGCCGAGGTCTTAGAAGACTCCGGCGAGCTGATCCGATCCGAGCGGCTGGCTGTGCGGAGCCCATCTGTGATTCGCTTGCGATACATGGTGAAGGTGCCGTACGTGCGCCGTGCGTCGCTGTCGCGGCGGGCAATTTTCGCTCGCGACGATTACCTCTGCCAATACTGCGGCAAGCGCGCGGACTCAATTGATCATGTTGTGCCGCGATCGAAGGGCGGTCCGCATACATGGGAAAACGTCGCCGCGGCGTGTCGGCCCTGCAATCTCGGCAAACGTGACCGCACTCCTGCCGAGGCGGGGATGCGACTCGTTCGGCCGTGCCGTGCCCCGCGTGCCACAGCCTGGGTGGTCGTTGCCGTCAGCGGCGTTCCAGATACGTGGCGGGCTTACCTACCGCTCGCGTCTTGAACGCTTTGCCCGCCCGCTTCGATCTGCTGCACTCGCGGTCGTCGGCGGCTGAGTTCCACGCTCGTCCGCTTCCAGATCCGGTATCACCGGAGATCTGGTGGCATGAGATCGATCGACCAGCGCTCGTATTGGGCTCGACGCAGTCTGAGGAAGTAGTCGACACGGTCGCCTGCGCAGCTGCTGGAATTGATGTTGTTCGCCGTCGCAGTGGTGGGGGAGCAGTGCTGCTAGTCCCTGGCGAAGTGACATGGATCGATGTCATTGTGCCAACTGGGACCGAGGGGTGGGGGAACGATGTGCACACTCCAATGAAGTGGCTCGGTGAACGGCTGGCCACCGTTCTTCGAGGGTTGATCGATGATCAGGCCGGTGATGGGGGCGGTGATGAGCGTCACCTCGTTGAGGTGCATCACGAGAAGATGGTTAGCACTGCGTGGTCGAGGCTGATCTGTTTTGACGGTCGAGGGGCTGGCGAAGTAACGCTCGCTGGCGAGAAGTTGATCGGGATCAGCCAACGTCGCACGCGTGCCGCGGCGCGCCTTCAGTGCTGTTGGTACAGCCGCTACGACCCGCAGCAAATGTTGGCTCTACTGGCCGCTGGTGTTCGGCCGCGAGTCGGCGATCTGCAACCAGTGGCCACTATCGACGAAAAAGCCGCCGCGGAAATCCCCGCGGCCCTCCTCGCCCTCCTCAACGCTCAATTGGGGGATTTGGCTACCTAAATGGGGGTAGTAGTTGACGTTGGGGGAATATGGGGGCAGAATGGGGACCGCTGGGGATAATTCCCGCGTTCCCGGCACGGCAGCATCCGTGCGGGGAGCAAGGCAGGAGGAGCGCGGCGCGTGTTTGTCGGGGTCTACGAGCGACAGCTCGATGAACGGGGGCGAGTGGCTTTGCCTTCGTCGTACCGGAGTGAGCTCGACGAGCACTGCTATATCTTCTTTGGCGACGACGGCTGTATCCGAATCAGCAGCGAAGCAGCGTTTGAAGCGCAGGGCGCTGAACTGATCGAACAAGTCAAGCGCGGCGAAGCCTCCCGCAACCGTCAGCGCGCATTTGCGTCGTCGGCATCGCGAGCAACGATCGACAAGCAGGGAAGGATCACTCTCGATGCTGATCTGCGTGAACACGCCTCGATTGAACCGCAAGCAGCGGTGGTCGTCGCTGGCGTTCTCGACCAGATCGAGGTCTGGGACCCGGCCACTTACCGAGTCAATGAGGCTTCCGGCAAGAGCGAAATCGCCGGAGGACGATGATGAGCAACTCCGAGAACGTGGCTCCTTCATTCTCGCACGATCCCGTGATGCTGGCCGAGATCACGTCGCTCTTTGCCGACGTTCCAGCCGGAACAATCGTTGACGCAACATTCGGGGGCGGAGGCCATAGCGAATCGCTGCTTGAGTCACGACCAGATCTGACCATTGTTGGCGTAGATCAGGACGCTGAGGCGCTCGCGGCGGCAACCAAGCGGTTGGACAGGTTTGGTGATCGCGTCCGCACAATTCATCGCCGTTTCGATCAGCTTGGCGAGGCCTTGAACGAATACCAGATCGACGACGTCAGCGGCGTTTTGTTTGACCTCGGCGTTTCGTCGCCCCAGCTCGATCGCGCCGATCGTGGCTTTTCATATCGCAACGACGGCCAACTCGACATGCGGATGGACACCGATCAGCAATGGTCTGCTGCCGACATCATCAACGGCTACGACGAACGAGAGCTGGCCAGCGTGATCCGTCGATACGGCGACGAACGTTTCTCAGGCCGGATTGCGGCGGCCATCTGTGCCGCCCGCCCGATTCAGACCACGACTGAGCTCGCCGCCGTTGTGACGTCAGCGATTCCTGCTCCTGCGCGACGTACTGGCGGGCACCCAGCCAAGCGAACATTCCAGGCGATCCGGATCGAGGTAAATGCCGAACTCGATGTGCTTCCAGGAGCCATTGACCAGGCAGTTGAAGCCACTGTTCCTGGCGGACGGATTGCGGTCCTTTCCTACCACTCTGGCGAGGACCGCATCGTGAAGGAACGATTTGCCTTGGCTGCAGGTGCCTGCGACTGCCCCGATGAGTTGCCGTGCGTGTGCGGAGCCATCCAGACCGTACGCATCGTTCGTGGTATCTCGAAGCGGCCGAGCAAGGCCGAGCAGGAGAAAAATCGACGTGCACGCTCGGCACTGCTCCGAGCAGTCGAGAAGATTCCCGCGACCAGAAAGTCCGATGGGCAGTTGGTTGGGCCGTCTTCGACCGGAAATGAGCAGGGTTAATGGTCGCTATTCCGCTACTGCGCGACGTTCAGTCCTCCAAGGACTCGACGCATTCGCGCCCCGACCTGGTAGTCGTCGAACGACGACGGCGTTGGCCCGCAGTGTTGGCCGGTTTCGTTTGGGTTGTCGTATTCAGCGGACTGCTCGGGGCTGCGGTGTTCCACACACAGCTAGCCGAACGTCAGCTGCAGATTGACCGGCTTGAACGAGCCGTTGGGCAGCAACGCGAACGGTTTGACGAATTGCGCTACAAACGCGCCGAGTTACGTTCACCAGTACGGCTTGCGGGTGCCGCGAAAGAACTGGGAATGGAGCGCGGCCCAAATGGTGACTTCATCGAGATCCACCCAGATCAGCTGGCGCGTCAGTTGGCGGTGGCGGGCGCGGTCGACGACGGTCCTGCACATGTGATTATCGGCAGCGACCCGCTCGATCAGTTTCGAGATGTGAAAGCCGTAACGGCGGGCCAACCGTGATTCGAAACATGGTTCGATGAAATCTGGCGCGACGCGGGCCCATGGAACCTCCAACGGTGGGCGCTCTCATGGGCATCCGTCCCGTCGGCGGGCTAAAGCCCGCCCAGCAACGAAATCGCGACGGCCTGCGGCGACGCGTAAACGCTCGGTGTCATCGAAACAGCCTCCGCAAGCCGGTCCGGGGCGCAACTCGAAACAGAACTCAAAGCGTTCCGCGAAACGCGAGGGTGAGCACAAAAGGATCGCTCCCCAGCGTCGAGTGCGGGTTAAAGCCCCGCCTCCAGCTGAACGCGCGGCGCGCTTCCGATCGGGGTCGCCGCGGCGACGTCTGATCGCGGCACTGCTGGTACTCGCCGTGATCTTGATAGCGATTGTTGTGCGGGTCGCCTCTCTCCAGACATCGGAAGCTGAAAGTCTCCGCTCAGCCGGAGCCGAGCAGTGGACGCGGTCGTACAGCATTGAAGCACCGCGCGGTACAGTCTTCGACCGCCACGGCAATGAGCTGGCGATGTCGGTGCCGGCAGTCAACGTGTCGATCAACCCGAAGCTGATTGAGAACGGTCCCGCGACCGTGCAGCTACTTGATGACCTGCTAGTGCTATCAGACGAAAAGGCGGCCGATCTGATCCACGAGATCGAGCTCAAGGATCGCGGGTTCGTCTACGTGAAGCGCCAAGCGGACGCGGCTATCGGTGATCAGATTTCCTCTATGCGGTTGGCCGGGGTCAATGTCGACCGTGCCGGTCGCCGCGAGATGCCCGGCGGCGACACAGGGCGCAGCGTGATCGGACGAACGAACATCGACGGCGAAGGCATCGCTGGCCTGGAGCTGCAATACGATGACCTGCTCACTGGGTCAGCCGGACTTCGAAGTCGCGAAGTAGCCCCCAATGGTCGGTCTATCCCCGGTTCTGAGAGCGTTACGCAGCAACCGATTGCGGGTGACGACCTGGTACTGACTCTTGACCGGTCGATCCAGTTCTCAACCGAGGAAGTGCTGCTTGAAAAGGTCCGCGAGATCGGGGCCCGCGGTGCCACGGCAATCGTCATTGATACGCCGACTGGCGAGATTCTGGGGATGGCGTCCGTGCGCCAAGACGTCGAGACCGGTGAGTATCGGGTCACGTCGGGCAACTTCGCCGCGGTTGATGCATACGAGCCCGGTTCGGTGGCCAAGGTGATTACCGTTGCCAGCGCGCTGAGCGAGGGCTTGGTTACACCCGACACCAGCTACGAGGTTCCCTGGCGCAAGCAGTACTACGACGACTTGTTGACCGACTCACATGAGCACCCCAACGAGTGGATGAGTGTTTCGCAGATCCTGATTGAATCCTCGAACATTGGCACGATCTTTGTGCAACAGGAAATGGGTCGTGCGCTGCACCGCGACTACATGGCAGATTTCGGGCTGGGTTCGAAGACCGCACTGGACTTTCCCGGGGAGTCGCCAGGAATCCTGAAAGAGGCCGAGGACCTGTGGGGCAGTGAACGTGTCACGGTTGCCTATGGGCAGGGCGTTTCCAGCACATCGCTGCAGCTCGCGGGAGCGATCAACACGATTGCCAACGGCGGAACGTACGTCGCGCCAAAGCTGGTTAAGGCAACGGTCGGACCTGATGGAACAATTGCCGAACTGCCCGTCTCGCCGTCGCGCCGGGTCGTCTCTGAGCAAGCTGCCGCCCAGACCTCAGAAATGATGCGCAACGTCGTCTGTACCGGTACGGCAACTCGGGCGCAAGTCCCCGGTCAGTCGATAGCCGGTAAGACCGGAACGGCGTTCAAAGCAGCCGACAACGGTACGTACTTCAACGAGAACGGCGACCGTATCTACTACGCCAGCTTTGTTGGGTTCTTCCCCGCTGAGGACCCGGAAGTCACAGTGCTCGTGTCGGTTGACGAACCTCCTGCCGGTACACGCGACCGGTTCGGCGGGACAGCAGCAGCCCCGGTATTTGCCGAGCTAGTACCAACTCTGGTTCACGAGCTCGGTATTCAGCCGGTCGAAGGTGCTACCGGGTGCGAGGGGAGCTGATCAGGAAGTGACCGATGCTCCCGATCTGACAGGTTTGACATCGCTGGAATTGCTGTTCACGGGCGGCGACCGCCCCACCGCCGTTACCCATGACTCGCGAAGCGTTGAACCTGGATCGCTATATGTTTGTTTGCGCGGAGAGACCTTCGACGGTCACAACTTCGCCGCTGAAGCAGTTGCTGCCGGAGCGGTGGCGTTGCTGGTCGATCATCAGCTACCAAATGAACTGGTCGGCGACACACCTCAAATCGTGGTTGACGACACCCGCCTAAGGGTCGGCCGAATTGCGGCTGAACTTGCAGGGCATCCGAGCCGCCAACTTGCAGCGGTAGGGATTACGGGAACGAACGGCAAGACCACTACAGCTCATCTGCTGAGTGCCATTTTTGAGGCCAACGGTTGGCCGACCGGAATGGTCGGAACTCTGCACGGTCCACGCACCACGCCCGAGGCGTCGGACTTACAACAGACCTTGGCAGGGTTTGTCGACGATGACCGTTCGGCGGCCATTGTCGAAGTTTCATCACACGCACTGGCCTTACATCGTGTCGACGGCACCGAGTTCGACGCGGTTGTGTTTACCAACCTAGGACACGACCACCTTGACCTGCATCGGACTCAAGAGGAGTATTTCCGCGCTAAGGCAAGCCTGTTCGCCAACGCGTTCGCCCCGCTTGGCGTGATCAACGCCGACGATACCTACGGACGTCTACTGCTCGATGCAGTCCGTGGTCCGGAGGACCAGAACGGATTCCGAGTCGTCCCCTACTCCGTTGGCGATGTCAGCGATGTTGAGGTGAGTGCCGATCATCATCGCTACCGGTGGCGCGGCACGATGATTCAAGTTGGCTTGGGTGGCGAGTTCAATGTTTCGAACTCGCTAGCCGCGCTGACCACCGCCATTGAACTTGGCATCGATATTGAAACCATCGCGGCTGGGTTGGGCGATGTTGCCCCCGTTCCCGGTCGGTTTGAGGTGGTTCGAGTCCCGGGGGCCGAGCAACAGGACTTCACCGTCGTGGTGGACTATGCACATACCCCCGATGGGCTTGAAGTAGTACTGGAGTCGGCGCGCGAAGCAAGCCAGTCGGGTTCTGCGGTGACGGTGGTGTTTGGTTGTGGCGGTGACAGAGATCACGAAAAACGGCCAGCGATGGGAGCAATCGCCGGGCGTCTCGCCGATCATGTCATTGTGACTTCAGACAATCCACGAAATGAAGACCCCGCCAGCATTATCGATGACGTAATTGCTGGCGTCGAAGGCGGACAGCGAGACCATGTATCAGTCGATCCATGTCGTCGAACTGCGATCGCCGACGCAATCTCGAAAGCTCAGAGCGGTGATGTAGTAGTGATCGCCGGCAAAGGTCACGAGCAGACCCAAGATCTTGGCGACCAAGTAGTCGGCTTTGACGATCGGGCTGTAGCGCTCGAATGTCTGGAGGTCCGCAAGTGATTGCGATCATGCTCGCGGGAGCGACTTCGGTACTGATCTCCCTTTTCGGATCGCGCTGGCTGATTGGTTTCTTCGGCACTCGCGGTCAAGGACAACCGATTCTTGGCAAGGAAGATCGAGGCCCGGAACACCACATGATGAAGCAGGGCACCCCGACGATGGGTGGTCTCGCAATCGTTGCTGCTGCACTGATCGGCTGGCTCGTAGCCCACTTGAGGCGGGGTCTGCCATTCGCCGATCAAACGTTGATCGTCTGGGTCGGTGTGTTGTTCATGGCCGGAATGGGCTTTCTCGACGACTACATCAAGGTCCGTAAACGCCACAACCGTGGGATCTTCTGGAAGCAAAAGAACTACATCACGATGGCGGCGAGCATCCTGATGGCCTGGTGGCTTGTCGTCGGCACCGGTATCTCTGAAACGATCTCGGCGACGCGCGGCGCGGCCGGGCTGGAAGTGCCAACGGTGGTTTGGGTGGTGTGGGCCGGCGCAATCATTTGGGCGACGACAAACGCGGTCAACGTAACTGATGGGCTCGACGGCCTCGCGGCCGGTTCTGCGCTGATGGGTTTCGGCGCCTTCACGATCATCGCGTATTGGGCATTTCGTAACCCCGACATTTACGGCTCAGTCGTCAACCCGCTGGATATCGGCGTATTCTCGGCGGCCTTCGCCGGAGGGTGTCTGGGGTTTCTCTGGTGGAACGCCGCACCTGCCCGCATCTTCATGGGCGACGTCGGTGCGCTGGCGATCGGCTCAGCTTTGGCGTTCTGCGCATTGACCCTCAATACGACTCTGCTCCTCATTCTCATCTGCGGCATCAACGTGATCGAAGCAGGTTCGGTAGCCATTCAGATGGGCGTGTTCAAAGCTTCGGGGCGCAAGAAACGCCTATTTCGAATGTCCCCGATCCACCACCATTTTGAGCTGATCGGATGGCCTGAGACAACGGTGATTATCCGTTTCTGGTTGATCTCGGCAATCTGCGTTTCAGTCGCACTTGGCATCTTTATTGCCGACTTCACGAACATCAGCGCCGGCACGCTATGACGCGGGCGTTGGTGTACGGGCTAGCGGTTGCCGGCGAGTCGACGGTTCGAGCACTACAACGGCGCGACATCGAAGTGGTCGTCGCCGACGACGAAATTACGCCCTCGAGAACGACTGTGGCATCTACGTTGAACGTGGAGTTGATCAAGCGTCCGCGAGGTCAGGTGCTGGATGCGCTCGTCGGGTCATGCGACCTGGTGTGCCCGGCTCCTGGTGTTCCTGAGACCCACGAACTGATCCGCGCCGCCACAGAGAGTGACGTTGAATTGGTGTCGGAGATTGAGCTGGCCTACCGATGGGAGCAGCAGCGACCCGGTGGCCCGCGCCCGATGTTGGCGATTACTGGAACCGACGGCAAGACGACAACGACTCTGCTGGCCGTCGAAATGTTGCGCGCCGCTGGTCTGAAGACTGTCGACGCTGGTAATACCTTGACGCCTCTCGTCGACGCGATCGAGCAAGACCTCGACGCCTTCGTTGTCGAGTGCACGAGCTTCCGACTCGCGTGGACCCCGAGCTTCAGAGCAGAGGCCGCGGTCTGGCTCAACTTGGCTCCCGACCACCTGAATTGGCATCGATCGATGTCGAGCTACGAGGCAGCTAAGGCCAGAGTATTCGCGAATCAAGGACCAACCGACGTGGCGATCGGATTTGTCAATGATGAGGCGGTGATGCGTCATCTGGAAACCGCACCTGGCCAGCACCGGACGTTCGGAGCCAACAATGCTGACTACTGCCTCGCTTCAACTGCCGGTCAGGCCAACAAGGGAGGCGTCCTCTCCGGGCCGGCTGGAGAGATTGCTCCAGTCTCAGCAATGCGACGCAGCCTGCCTCACGACATCACCAACGCTCTTGCCGCCTCCGCGCTGGTACTGGAAAGCGGGTTGGCTGGACCGAACGCGATCACCTCCGCGCTGACCTCATTTGAGGGGCCGGCGCATCGTCTGGAACACGTGGCCACTTGGGATGACATTGCGTGGTTCAACGATTCGAAGGCCACGACCCCTCATGCCGCATCCGCCGCGATCCGGTCGTTCGAGAACCTGATCCTGATCGCTGGTGGTTACGACAAGGGAGTCGACCTGTCGGCGATGGCGGCCAACACTGACCGGATCCGAGCCGTGATCGCCCTCGGGGCCACAGCGCCCGCGGTGGCTGCGGCCTTTTCAGATGTATCCAATGTCCGTACTGTCGACGACTTAATAGCGGCGGTCACCTACGCCAACGAAATAGCACAGCCGGGAAACGTGGTGCTGTTCTCGCCGGGCTGTGCCAGTTTTGACCAGTACAAGAGTTTTGAACAGCGCGGCGATCACTTCCGGTCGCTTGTCCAGTCGACTCTGTCGACCACCCAGTCGTCCCTTCCAGGAGGATCATCATGACCACGGCGCTTACTGTTAGCGATCGCCGGCGCGCGACCCTTGAGCGGATCAACCGCGGCCACGTCAGTGATCGACAAACCGATTCTGATCGGCCGTCCGTACGTAGCTACGGCCGCCGGCCAGCTTCGACGCGTCGTGCCGCAGGGACTGAGACGAGGCGCGCACCGGAGGTGTTGGGTGCCCCGCCGGTCACCTATTACGCCATCGCCGGTGTAGTTGCGATCTTTGTGATGCTGGGGTTGGTCATGGTGCTATCGGCGTCGGCGATTACGGAGGCCAACCTTGGTAACTCGCCGTACCGGGTATTCGGACGTCAAGCAGTGTGGGCTGGGTTAGGTCTGATCTCGTTGCTGATCGCGGCGCGGGTGCCGTACGGCATTTGGCGGAAGTTCGTCCTACCGCTGGGGCTACTCGGTGTGATGGCAATGGCTGCACCGTTTCTTCCTGGGGTCGGAGCCACTGTGAATGGCGCCCGCTCTTGGGTGCGCATCGGCGGGTTGAGTATCCAGCCGTCGGAGTTCCTCAAGCTAGCCGTGGTTGTGCTGGCGGCCGACCTCCTGGCCCGTCGTGGGCCAGAAACTGTTAATCGTCAAGCGACTGTGGTTTGGGTCGGGGTACTCGCCGCGGTCGGTGCCGGGCTGTGCCTCGCGCAGGGCGACCTCGGATCAGCCGTTGTCCTCGGTGCGATCGTCTTCAGCGTTGCCTGGATTGCCGGGGTGCCCATGATTCCGCTGGCGATGATGTCAGCCGCAGCGGCTTCGATGGCGCTGCTATTTATCGCGTCGAGTCCGCGCCGCCTAAATCGTTTCACTGCCTTCACGAACGTTACCGAAGAGAAGGATCATCTCGCATACCAGACCTACCAAGGCTTCCTCAGCATGGCCAACGGTGGTCTTTCAGGCTCGGGAATCGGCGGGAGTAAAGGAAAGCTGGGCTATCTACCGTATGCGCACAGTGACTTCATCTTCGCGATAATTGCTGATGAGCTGGGCTTCATCGGAACGGTCGCTGTGATTGGCGGGTTCATTCTTCTCGTCTGGTTTGGCATCCAAACCGCACTGGCCGCACCCGACCGTTTCGGCATGCTGCTGGCGGGAGGTATCGCCTGCTGGTTTGCTGTCCAAGCGATTGTCAACCTGGGTGGCGTAACGGGTCTGCTTCCAGTGACCGGGCTCACACTTCCGTTCTTCTCTGCCGGGGGTAGCTCGCTGTTCGTGAGCATGACAGCCGCTGGGCTCCTGCTGAGCGTCGCCCGTCGCCTAAATGCCCCCGCTACGACTGCTCCGGCGAGCAGGGTGGAACGCCCACCGCGACGCTTACGCCGTTCGCGATGACCGCTGACCTTTATGCCATCGTGACCGGAGGCGGAACGTCGGGCCATGTTCTTCCGGCTCTAGCGGTCGCCGACGCGCTTGTCGCATCAGGACACGCAGCGGACAGCATTCTCTACATCGGCTCCGAGCGCGGCATCGAAACTCGGCTCCTGCCGGACACGGCCTATTCTCATGAATTTCTCGACGTCGTTGGATTTCAACGAGCTCTGACCCGCCGCAATCTGGGGTTCGTCCCCAAGATGGCGGCTAGTACTCGCGCTGCGATCGGCTTGCTGCGAGCCAATAGACCCCAAGTCGTTGTCTCGGTCGGTGGCTATGCGAGCATGCCGGCGGTCTTCGCCGCCCGGCACCTGAAGATTCCGGTCGTCGTGGTGTCGTATGATCGGACCCCGGGCAGAGCAAGCAAGGTTGCCGCTCGCGGTGCCGCAGCCTGTGCAGTGGCATTTGAGAACTCGCCATTGCCGCGGGCCAGCATTACCGGTGCACCTGTTCGCCAGGAGATCCTCGATGTCGATCGCTCTGCAACGCAGCGCGCTCAGGCCCGGCGGAGCTTAGGAATTCCGGACGACCGATCTATGGTTGCCGTGATGGGCGGTTCATTGGGGTCGGGGGTGCTCAACGCAGCAGTTGCCAAGTACCTCAGCGACCACATTGCCGATGACCGCCTTGCGGTCAGGCAGGTTGCTGGTGAACGTTTCGCCGCCGAAGTGGAAGAAGTTGGAAGCCCGGCTACGGGAGTTCTCCACCAAGTCGTCGGATATGAGCCGGATATGGCTGCGGTCTACTCCGCTTGTGACCTGATTGTTGGTCGAGGCGGAGCCAGCACAGTTCACGAAGTCGCGGTTACCGGTACTCCGGCGATCCTCATTCCCTGGGCAGACTCGGCCGACAACCATCAGTACGACAACGTCAGTTGGCTCAGCGAGGTTGGCGGAGCGCTACTACTCACCGAAGACCGCCTCGTCGAGTTGGGGAGTGAGATTGACCGGCTGCGAGCGGACGGCGCCGCCCGGGATGCGCTGGCCGCTGGCGCCCGCGAGCGAGGCGAGATCCACCGCTCGGGGGCCTTGGCCGGTTTGATCGAGCGAGTGGCCGTAACATCGTCGTCATCGTGACGCCAGCTACCGACCGTTCTGTTCCCGCTGACCCGCTGCTCGATCTTGGGCCCATGACCGTACGAGCATCCCCTACGCCGCCGTTGGAGCTGTCGATTCCCCACCGACTCCACGTCGTGGGTGTCGGCGGACCCGGGATGAGTGCCATCGCTATTGCGCTGGCCGAGATGGGCCACAACGTCTCAGGAAGCGACCTGCGTGAGCATCCTGTCCTCGAACGTGTTCGGGCCGCCCAGGTGTCGGTAAACATCGGGCACAACCGAGCGCTTGTGCACGGTTGTGATGCGGTGACTGCGTCTACCGCGGTCCCCACCCGCAATGTCGAGCTTGACGAGGCCCGCAAGACAGG
>JAHRVJ010000075.1 GCA_019090765.1 Ilumatobacteraceae bacterium | reverse complement strand
TGACTGTCAGCCAAGCAACCGTTGCACCTGCAAGAGCGATCAGTAGACCATCCAGGATGTCGCCACGATCGAATGGCGCACGCCGTAGACGAGCGGTATAGGTCGTCGCTGCAAGGATTGTCAGATTGGTGATCAGCAACACTGTCGCAGTGATCACACTTGCATGCTCGTCGCTGCTAACGAGGAAGCAGATTACTGCCGCTATCGACCCGTAGATGCTGGTCAGTATCAGGGCCCTCAGGAGCCGCCCTGGAAGCAGGTTGCCGCGAGCGGCAATAGCAAACCCTGGGGTCAGCGCGGCGGCGAGGATCAGGAAGAAGACAACTCGTGCTGGGCCGTCTAGCAGAACGCAAAACGCGGACGCGCAGATACCCAGGACGACATAGACCCATGAGAGTTTCGCAAGAGTGCTACTCATGTCGTTTGTTGTGCCCTTTCGGGATGGCGGAATGCGTGCTCGCATCGTGCGACAATTATCACGCAGTGGATTTATCGGCAGCCTGACCAGGGAACCGTAGAAATTTCTCCATCGACTCGCCGCGGCGAGGGGAGCGAGCGCGTCACCTTCGCGAGACGAGGCACTATCGTTGGGGGCTGGCGGCGATTCGAGCAACCCGACAATCGGGCTGCAAACGAGACCGCCGTCTAGCTACCACCAAATGACCACCAGCACCTCCACCACCACCGTCATCGTCCCTGGTACTCATGTGATGACGGCGCTCGTCGGCCCACGCGATCAGTACCTCCGCCGCATCGAGCAGCAGTTTCCATCAGTGCAGATCAGCGTGCGTGGTAACGAAGTACGTATTGCGGGCAAAGAACAGGCTGTGGTGACCGAGATCGCGCGGTTGTTCGAGGAGTTGGCAACGATGCTGCAAAGCGGGCAGCAACTCGATGACAACACGCTCGAACGAGTCTTTGCGATGGTCCAAGCCAAGGAACGACCGAGTGAGATCCTTGCTCATCAGGTGTTACGCGGGGCCAAGGGTCGTCAAGTAAAGCCAAAGACTGCTGGTCAGAAGAAGTATGTCGACGCGATCTCCAACAACGTGATCACCTTCGGCTTGGGCCCGGCTGGTACTGGCAAGTCGTGGCTCGCGGTCGCGATGGCGGTACGCGCGCTCCAAGCAAAGGAAGTCGAACGAATCATTTTGACTCGGCCAGCTGTTGAAGCTGGAGAGCGTCTTGGATTTCTGCCAGGTGACCTGATGGCCAAGATCGACCCGTATCTTCGCCCGCTGTACGACGCGCTCTACGACATGCTTGATGTTGAGGCGGTCCAACGCCTTCTTGAACGTCAGGTCGTCGAGGTGGCGCCGCTGGCATTCATGCGCGGCCGGACTCTGAACAACAGCTTCATCATCCTCGACGAGGCGCAGAACGCGACTGCTGAGCAAATGAAAATGTTCCTCACTCGCATTGGGTTCGGTTCTCGGGTGGTCGTTACTGGCGACACAACTCAAGTTGACGTACCAACCGGCAAGAGCGGCCTGGCTCGCCTTGAGCAGACGCTTGCGGGTATCGACAACCTCGCCTTCGTACGGCTAACCGGCGCCGACGTTGTACGGCACAAGATTGTTGCCGACATCGTTGCCGCCTACGAGCGCCACACAGCGCAATCGTGAGCGATCCCGTCGGCACGGTTGCCGTCGTGGTTAGCGATGGACGCAACCCTGATGACTCTCCCGAGGTGGTTATCGACGTTGAGCGTTGGCGACAGCTAGCGAGCGCGGCACTCACCGCTGAAGGAGCCACGGGGGAACTAACCGTGACGTTCATCGATCGCGGCGATATCGCCGATTTGAACGTGCAGCACATGCAGGGGACGGGAGAGACAGACGTCTTGGCCTTCCCGATGGACGACGAAGTTCCTGACGGGATCCCCAAACTGCTTGGTGATGTCGTCGTCAGTCCGGCCGTGGCGGCGAGCCAGTACGACACACATGCTGGAACGATTGATGACGAGTTGGCGCTACTGGTCGTGCATGGGCTGCTGCACGTGCTCGGTTACGACCACGCTGAACCGGCGGAGAGAACCCAGATGCGGGAGCGAGAACTTCAACTACTCGCGGCTCACCATTGGCAAGGTGCTGTCCCCAAAGGGTTTCGCCAGGAGCACTAGCTGTCGGGTTCGCTGCGCCCGGTGGTGGCGACGGCAACTAGCTTGCCGGGCATGGAGATTTCACTCGAAGGCAAGGTCGCGTTGGTCACCGGAGCATCCAAAGGCATCGGCCGTGCGATTGCGGCGTCGATGGCCGAATGCGGGGCCAAAGTCATGCTGAACAGCCGCAAGCAAGACCAGCTCGAAGCAGCGGCCGCGGGGATGACCGGCGACGTCGACGTGTTCGCCATCAACGCTGGTGCCGATGACGCCGGGCCGCGAGCAGTAAGGGCCACTATCGAACGATTCGGCGGACTGGACATTCTCGTCAATAACGCCGCGACCAACCCATATTTTGGCCCGACGCTTGGGGTCGATGAACAACGCTACGACAAGACATTCCAGGTCAACCTGAAGGCGCCGCTCTTCTGGAGCCAGGCCGCTTGGGAGCAGGCCTTCAAAGAGCGAGCAGGAACGATCATCAACATCGCGTCGGTGGGCGGAATTCGCGCCGAGAATGGCCTGGGGGTCTACAACCTGACCAAGGCGGCCTTGATCCACCTCACTCGCCAGTTGGCCGGGGAACTTGGGCCCACCCGCGTTGTCGGTATCGCCCCAGGTCTAGTGCAGACCGACTTCGCGGCCTTTCTCGTTGACAACTTCGGTGAATCCCTCGCGGCTCGTTCTCCCCTCGGGCGCCTTGGCGAACCTCAGGACATCGCTAACCTGGCTGTATTCCTGGCAAGTGACCTAGCGAGCTGGATCACCGGTGAAACCTATGTCATCGATGGTGGCGGCGGCATGGCGAGCGTCGGCTGATTAACGTGGCTCGCTCCTGCGGAGCTTGCCGATCGCTGTACGCGGCAAGGCAGGTACGACCTTCAGGCGCTTCGGGGCCATGAACGGCGCGTGGCTTTCCTTGACGAACGACCGAATCGATTCGAGGGTGGGCGTTGTCGTGGAAACCGGCACGATCACTGCTTCCACGGCTTGGCCCCACTCGGCGTCGTCCACCCCGCGGACCATCGCTTCAGCAATATCAGGGTGACCAGCGAGGATCTCCTCGACTGCTTCAGGCCATACGTTTTCGCCGCCGGTGATAATCAGGTCGCCGCGGCGACCCTCGACTTGCAGCAGACCTTCGCTATTCCAGTATCCAAGATCACCTGTAGGGAGCCACCCATCAGGGTTTAACGGATTCGACCCGTCGCGGTACGCCCGAAGCAGCATCGGCCCACGCAGCCAGATTTCACCTTGGTCATCGATGCGTACATCTACGCCATCAAGTGGCACGCCGTCGTACACGACACCGCTGCCGGTTTCGGTCATTCCATAGGTCGTAATGCTATTCGCCGGGCGATCGGTCGGCGGCCGACTCCCACCGAGCACGATCACTCTGAAGAGTTCCGGATCGATCCGCGCCAGCGTCGTCGAGACAAGCGACACCAGGGTCGCGTCGGAGTCTTCGACGGCCTCCTTGTCGAAAGCGGGGAGCACGGTTAGGTCCGTGCCGTGGTGGAGCGCGCGGGTGACCACTGAGAGCCCACCGATGTGGGAGAGCGGCAGGCAGGCCAGCCAGTGGTCATCTGTGCTCTGCCCAAGCCTGGCAATTGTCGCGTCGGCGGACGCGGCCACCGCTTCGTGAGTCAACACCACGCCCTTAGGCGCGCCGGTCGAGCCGCTCGTTGGCATGACAAGTGCGTCATCGGGTCCCACTGCATCACCCACCCGCATCGCTGCATAGAGCGACTCTTTTGCGGAGTTCGGAAGTCTCTGATCGACCGGGAACACGGCGTCGCCACCATCCCAGATGCGTTGCAACTCTGATACGAAGGCCGGGCCGCCAGGGAGATCGAGAGCGACAAGTCGATTCATTGGGTGATCGGGTCGATCGGCGTCAGGGTGCCGACGAGCGACTCAATTTCTTCAGCGACGGTCAGGCACAGCAGATCGGCGAAACGGTCGCCCATCACTTGGACTCCTACAGGCAGACCACCTGAAACTCCCGCAGGGGTGATTGCCGCCGGAGACCCGAGCAGGCTGGAAGGCATCACCGGACGAACTGTCTCGACAAAGTCAAAGCCGCTCGTCGGGTCGATGTCAGCACCGTGAGCGAAGGCAGGCTGGGCCCAAGTGGGGCTGAGGAGGATGGGGTATTGCTGATGGAAGGCCGACCATGCGCGCAGCAGTCCGTACCGCTCGAGGTGGATGGAGTGAATGTCAGGGAACTCTTTGGGGAGTTGGTCATCGACGCTGTCGAGGAACACTGTTGCGTCATCACCCAATGCGAGGTCGAGTAGCTCGCGGTTGGCCCGTAAGTCGCCCGAGAGCACCACAGTCCACATCTCCACGGTTCGCTCGTACCCTGGTGGCACGACCTCGACGATGTCGTGTCCGGCATCGTCGAGCTTGTCAGCGACCGAGCGGATCACCGCGGTGATCCCGGGATCGGTCGCCCCTCCAGGTGGGTCGGCTAGCAAGCCGATCTTGAGTCGTTCGCTCGGGTCGCTCTCGACGAGGGCGGCCGGGACGCTACGCGGGTCGCGAACGTCGTGGCCGGCGAGAATCTTCAGGCCCGCCCGAACATCGGCTACCCGTCTGGCCAGTGGCCCTTCGGCGAGCATCAGTTGTGAGGCCAGCATCATGTCTTCTGGCGGAACGACGGTCGCCATGGGGACAACACCGACAGTTGGCTTGATCGACGCGATCCCGCAGCAGTGGGCAGGATTCCGTAGGGAACCACCGATGTCGTTGCCGACCCCGATGGGGCTCATCCCAGAGGCGATCGCCGCAGCCTCTCCGCCGCTGGAACCGCCTGCTGTCACGTGAGGGTTCCAGGGATTGCGGGTCAACCCATGCAGCTCAGAATCAGTATGGACCCGGAGACCGAGATCAGGGAGGTTGGTCCGGCCAAACGGAATTGCTCCAGCGGCTCGCATCCGTTCGGTGGTTGGAGCGTCGACGCTGGCAATGGCCTCGGCGAGAACCTTGACTCCCTGTGTGGTGGGAGTTCCGGCCACGTCGATGTTCTCCTTGATGGTGCACGGCACGCCGTGTAGGGCGCCGACTTTGTCACCCCTGGCAATGGCCGCGTCAGCCGCGTCTGCTGCCGAGCGTGCCTCATCTGTAAGTAGCAGGATGATGGCGTTGAGGTCTTCGTTGCATTGGCCGACGCGATCTAGGTGAGCTTCGAGAACTTCTCGACTCGAGGCCTCCTTCGAGCGAATCTTCTCAGCGAGTTCCAGCGCTCCAAGTTGCCATAGCTCCGTCATCACTCCATCATGGCCCATTGATGATGGTTTGGATTACTGGCGCCCGGCCTCGCACGCTTCCGGCCGCTGCAATTCCTGTGGCGGTTGGCGCCGCGGCGGCAGTTGGTGAGGGTGGCTCAACTGGGATCGTGTGGTGGCGGGTCCTGTTGGCGATGGTTGTGAGCCTGGCCCTCCAGGTCGGCGTCAACTATGCCAATGACTACAGCGATGGTGTGCGTGGCACTGACGATGTTCGAGTCGGGCCAACAAGGCTCGTTGCTAGTGGTATGGCGAGCGCCGGCGCGGTGAAGCGAGCGGCGATGCTGTCGTTTGTAGCGGCTGCGGTTTGTGGCCTGGCGATCGCTCTCGATACGACGCTGTGGCTACTGGTGGTCGGTGTAGCCGCGATCGCCGCCGGATGGTTCTACACCGGTGGGCCTAAGCCGTATGGCTACATTGGCCTTGGGGAGGCGTTCGTCTTCGTCTTCTTCGGTTTGGTTGCAACTGCCGGCACTACCTATGCGGCGATCGAGTCGATTACTGCATTGTCCCTGGTCATGGGGTGTGCCATGGGCTCATTGGCCTGCGCTCTACTGGTGATCAACAATCTTCGCGATATTCCTACCGATCGAGATGTCGGTAAGAAGACTCTTGCCGTGCGTCTGGGAACACGGCGCACGCAGTGGCTGTATGTCGGGTTGCTTGGGGCCGCGTTTGCGGTCTGTGCCGTTGCCGCGTTCTGGAGGCCGTCAGTGTTGCTGGCCTTTCTCGCTGCTCCGCTTGCGATTCCGCCAGGGCGTGCTGTGCTGGGTGGCGCCTCGGGAGCTGAGCTGATACCGGTGCTCGGGGCAACCGGAAGACTACAAGTGGCGGTCGGGCTGGGGGCTGCTATCGGGCTTGCAGTTGGGGGCTGAGCCGATACCAGTCGGCGATCGCGTCAGCGGTGTAGGTCGGCTGTTCGAGGTGAACGCTGTGACCCGCCTCGGAAATCACTTTGTAGGTCGCATCGGGGAGTGCTTCGACCAGCCGCTCGCCAAGCGCCCTGAACCGATGGTCCTGCTCGCCCACCAGCACCAGAACGGGCACTTCAACTTCGCCGAGTCGGTCCCAAAGCGGCTCCTGCGTTCCTGTACCATTCGATCGCAGACTTGCCGCCAAGGCGGTCGCGCTATTCCGTAAGCGGTCTTCGCGCTGATCTGTTTGGTCGGTGAGCCCATCGAACAGTGGATTGGTGAGCCATTCATCGACGAACGTTTCGAGACCGATGGCCTCAAGGCGCGTCGCGAGTTGCTCGTCCGACTCTCGCCTGGCGCGGCGATCCTCGGCGGAGTCGAGGCCGGCTGTTGCCCCGATCAATACCAGGGCGTCGACCTGTTCGGGGTGGGCCAGTGCGGCGTGGAGGCTTACTCGGCCGCCCAAGGAATAGCCGACATAGACCGCTTGCTGGCCGTGTTCAACGAGGTAGTCAGCGCTTGACCAAAGATCACCGACGGCCGTCGTGGCGTTGCCGTGGCCAGGCAGATCGATAGGAACCGGATCAGCGTCGGGTATCTGCTCCCGGAGGAGCGCCTCGAACTTCGCCCACGACTGGGCGGTCTGGGTAAAGCCGTGCGCAAGGACGAAACGTTGCAGGCGACTGTCCGGGTTAGGCATCAGCGGTTGCTTCGCCGGCAATCTTGCGCAGCACTTGAGCGAAAGTTTCGGGCTCCTGGGCCCCAGGAATCGCCCAAGTTCCGTTCACGACATAGGTGGGTACAGCGGTGATGCCGCTACTTTGGGCCTGAGCCAACTCTGCGGCGACCTCGTTAGCGCCGCGGTCGGATTCGAAGAAGTTGATTACCGATTGACGTTCGAAACCTACGTCGGCCGCACAGTCGGCGAGGACCTCAGGATCTCCGATATTCAGGCCGTCGGTGAAGTAGGCACGAAGCAGGCGCTCCTTCATTGCGTCTTGGGAGACGGCTGTCTCGACTTGTCCTGCCAGCCACAAGAGCCGGTGAGCGAGAAGGGTGTTGGCACGTAAGGCCACGTCCATATTGAAATCGAGGCCGGCCGCGTCGGCCATTTCGGAAACCCGCGCAATCATCTCGCCAGCCTGCTCGGCACCACCGAACTTTTTGGCGTAGGCCTGAAGAACAGGCTCAGTTGCTCCGGGAGGGGCCGTTGGGTCGAGTTGGAACGGGTGATACGAAATATCGAAGTCGACACCCAGGTCCTCCGACTTGACAATTTCCAGGCCAGCTTCGAAGCGCCGTTTTCCGATGTAACACCACGGGCAGACCACGTCGGAATAGATCTCCACTGTGATCGTTGGCGCGTTGGATGTTGTAGACAGGTCGCTGGTGGTCACGTTCACCACCGTAGGGCCGTATCGTCTGCGGACAATGACCGGCGACTCAACTACTGCGCCTCAAGATGTGCAGGCGACGTTCTGCGCCACTCTCGTTGGTGAGTGGGTTGCTCTCGGGGCAACCATCGCGGTGGTCGCTCCAGGGTCGCGTTCGACGCCGATGGCGTTGGCGTTGGCGGCTTCTCCGGGCATTGATCTGCAGATCGTTCATGATGAACGGTCTGCTGCCTTCATTGCTCTCGGGTGCGGCCTGAGCGGTACACCTGCCTTACTGCTATGTACCAGTGGTACAGCTGCCGCGAACTTCTTTCCTGCAGTCGTGGAAGCCGGGATGTCGGATGTGCCGATGATTGTTCTTACAGCTGACCGCCCAGAGGAACTACGCGGGGTTGGCGCCCCGCAGACGATCGACCAGGTGGACCTGTACGGCGGCCACGTCCGGTGGTCGCGCGACCCCGGTGTGCCCGTCAACGCTGAGCGTTCGCTTTGGCGCGGGTTAGCGACAGAGGCTTGGTCGCACGCGCAAACTGGACCGGTACAACTCAACCTGGCCTTCCGAGAGCCGTTGATTGGGACAGCCGGTGAGCTTCCGGAACGTGAGGTCGTGCCTCCGGTTGTGGCTACATCGGTTCGAAACGATCCGGTGCCGGACGGCTTCGATCAGCAACGTGGAGTGATTCTGGTTGGGGGGAGCAGCGGCGTGCCACTTGAGCAAATTGAGGCGCTCCACGCGCTAACCGCATGGCCGATCATCGCCGACCCGTTGTCGGGGGCGCGCCACCTAGCTGGGGTCGTGACGACCGTCGACGCGTTGCTGCGACATCAGCAGTTCGCGGACGATCATTTGCCCGCAACCGTCGTGCGCGTGGGCCGCCCGGCCACCTCGAAGTTCCTGGCGCAATGGATCGCCCGTGCTCCAATGGTGGTTCAGGTTGGTGGCCCCGGGGTGATCGACCCCGAGGGAAACGTAACTGCGTTCTGTCAGCTCGATTCGCTGTTGGACGCTCAGCCAAAGGGATCCACAGGTACACCGTGGCTGGCGCGTTGGATGAACGCGGAACGACTTGCAGACCTTGCGATCGTCAACTCCTTGGAGGCTGACTTGGACCTCAACGAGCCCCAAGTCGCGCGGACCGTCGCCGATTCCTTGCCAGATGACGCAACACTGACCGTTGCGTCGTCGATGCCAATTCGCGACTTGGAGTGGTTCGGCGGAGCCGCTGCCAATGCTCATGCGAATCGTGGAGCGAACGGTATCGACGGGGTGGTATCAACTGCACTTGGCCGAGCGTTGTCGGGCCGAACGAGCGTTGTGGTGGTCGGCGACCTGGCCTTCGCCCATGACGCGAATGCGCTACTCGGGTTATCCGAACGGTCGTGTGACCTTCGAATAGTTGTGGTCGATAACGACGGGGGAGCGATCTTTTCGTTCTTGCCGCAGGCCTGCGCGCTCGCCGAAGATCAGTTCGAACAGCTTTTCGGAACTCCGCTCGGAGTCGATGTGGTCGGACTTGCTTGCGCGTTTGGTATCCAGGCAGTGACCGTCGAAACTGCTGCTGATCTTCGGCAACAACTCTCTCGACCGGGACCTTGGTTGGTGCGGATCCCCTCGAACCGCGCGTCAAACGTCGCCGTTCACGAGCAGCTTCAGAGCGCCGTGGGGCACGCCCTCGGTGGACCTGCTGGATTCGCCGAGTCAGGGTCGAATTAGCGCGCTGAGCATGGCCTGGAACTTGGCCTGAGTTTCGGCCAACTCGGTGATCGGCTCACTATCCGCGACGATTCCTCCGCCGGCCACTAGCCGCGCCGACAACCGATCGGGAGATAGCTCGGCACACCTGATCGCGACCGCCCACGTCCCGTCACCGGTTGCGTCGACCCAGCCCACGGCGCCGCCATATCGCCCTCGCTCGAAGCCCTCGACGCGTTCGATCAGGTCTACTGCTTCGTGACGCGGATGCCCTCCAAGTGCGGGCGTCGGTGAGAGCGCGCGCACCAACTCGACCACATTGGGCCCGGGCTGCGACAGCATTCCGGCCAGTCGCGTGCCAAGGTGCTGAACGTTGGCGACGGTCACAATGGAGGGCTCTGGCTCCCAGTCGAGGTAGCTCGACCAGGGTAGGAGCGTGTCGTGAATGACGTCAATAACGACCCGGTGCTCAATCTGGTTCTTTGTGCTGGCAATCAACTCAGCGGCGCTAATTGCATCAGTGTCGAGGTCGCCGGTACGCGGTGCGGTACCGGCAACTGGGTGTGACCTGACCGCTGCCCCATCGACTTCGACGAGTAGCTCAGGGGAGGCTCCGATGAAGCCATCTATCGAGTATCGATAGCTCGACCCGAATGTGGCTCGCAGCCGGAGCAGGACCGCGTGAACGTCTATTGGTTCGCTCGACTTAACGGCAATTGGGCGAGCGATCACAGCCTTGGTTAGCTCACCAGCGCGGACCGCATCCCTGGCGGTCTCGACCGCGCGGAGATAGTGGCCGATCTCCGCCATTGGTTCAATCGCGTAGCGTGAAGAATGCGCGGGACGAGGCACTCGCGGCCCTAGGGCCTCCCGAACCTCTGTCTCGTCGACGTCGCCACATGTTGTAACGGTCGTCAGGCCGGTTGGCGACTTACGCAGCAGTACCCGGGGGACGATCATTTCGCCTGGATCGCCCGGCCGAAATGGAACCCCACCGATCGCAGTTGGGTGGACGCCATCGACCGTGCTGTCGTGGTCAAGAGCGGCCAGAAACTGCACTATCTCGTCAACATCGACACGGGCAGCGACGCCGCGGCCAGCAACGCCGACTGCGTTGCACACGAATAGAAAACCGTCGCCACCCGCGACGTCGTTGAGGTCGGGAACAGCATCGACGTGGTCGGCGAGGGCTCTGGTTGTTGCCCTCATCGCAGGTGTGCCTGCCGGCCGAATACGGTCACCTAAGAGTTCCGACCATCAGCTGTGTTAGGCCGCCCGAGAGCTGCGTATGGGTGACATCGGAGAATCCTGCACTCACCAGTTCGTCGACCATCTCGCCAGGATCGGGCAGGTAGGCAACACTTTTTGGAAGGTAGCGGTAGGCGGCGCCATCAGACAGGAGTGCGCCGATCCGTGGTACGACCTTGCCGAAGTAGATGTCGTTCCCCCACCGCATCACTGGATTGCCGGGCACGCTCACATCGAGCAGTGCAATCCGACCGCCAGGGCGGACCACGCGGGCCAGTTCGCGAAAGAACGTCGGCAGGTCGAGCAGGTTTCGCAAGGCAAAACCGCAGACGACACCATCGACCGAGCTGTCTGGCACCGGCAAGCGAAGAATGTCGGCTTGGGCCAAAGGCACTCCGGAGCGATCAGCGTTCAGCATTCCGAAACTGAGATCCATGGAGAAAGGTCGTAGCCCCGCGGCCGCAAGATCAATACTGAGATCGCCAGTACCGCTGGCAAGGTCGAGGACCGTCGACCCGGCTGGAAGGGCGAGATCGCGAACCGTTCTTCGGCGCCAACGAACGTCTAGGCGAAAGGAAATAATGCGGTTCAGGCGGTCGTACTTGGGTGCGATCGCGTCGAACATGTTCTGAACGGCAGCGACCTTCTCGTCGCCTTCGGGTAGCTGGTCAGTGTCCCAAGAGGGCTTCGCTGCTGCTGGCTCGGTCACGGGTGGAGGTTACGAGAGATTTGAGCTGGTTCCAGCAGCAACAGCCCTGGCCCACTGGTAGTCGGCCTTGCCACTGGGAGATCGCTGAACCTCTCCGACGAAGATGAACTCTTTCGGGAGCTTGTAACGGGCAACGTGTTCACCGGCGGTCTCTCGCAGGTCGTGGGTTTCGAGATGGTGGCCGTCGCGGGGTTTCACGATGGCCACCACTTCGCTTCCCCAGCGTTGGCTGGGGCGACCTGCTACGACGCAGTCATACACACTTGGATGTGTCTTGATTGCTTCCTCGACCTCCTCGGCAAAGATCTTTTCTCCGCCGGAGACGATGGTGGCCGAGTCCCGGCCATGGAGTTCGATCTCGCCGCCAGCGAGGACGCAGGCGCGATCGCCTGGTACCGCGTATCGCACGTGGTCGATGGTGGGGTATGTCTTGGCGGTCTTGTTGGCGTCGCCGAGATAGCCAAGTGCCAAGCGCCCCGACTTGGCGAGCCAACCGACTTCGGGCTCGCCCGGGCGCAGTGTGCGATCGAGTGCGCTCGATAATACGACGCAGTCTGCCCTTGGCCTGAAATGTCCCAACGCTGGTTCCCCGCGGGTTGAAACGTGAGACGCCTGGCCGCCGGCTTCGGAGGACCCGAGACCGTCCACGATCATCACTGTTGGTAGATAGGTGAGGAATTCCGCTTTCAGCTTGTTCGATAGCGGGGCGCCTCCAGAGAGCAGCACGGTGAGCGATGAAAGGTCGTAGCTGGAACCTGAACGGGGTTTGTGAAGCTCATCGAGCAGCGGGCGAGCAAAGGCGTCGCCAACGATCAGAAGGGTGGTGAGACGTTCTCGCTCGATTAGCGACCAGATATCGGACGGATCGAGATGTTCGGGCACCGACTGAACAAAAATGGTCCCACCGGCTAGCCAAGTTTGGAACGCCATCCAATGCCCGGCCCCATGCATCAGGGGAGGCGCGAGCATGACTTTCTGTCCGGATCCCGCGGCCGCAACGAAGTCGTCGAGCGACTGTGCGGTTCGTGATCCACCGAAGCATTCGGTGAGCGCGTCGCCGTTGCGCCACAACACTCCCTTCGGTAACCCAGTGGTGCCGCCGGTGTACAAAATGTAGAGATCGTCTGGGCTCCATTTCAGATCGGGCCGGTCAGGCGAGGAAGAATAGAGTGCGTCTTCGTACCAGGTCGCCCCGGGAATGAGCGGATGGTTGGAGTCGTCGCGGACCTGGAGGATCACTTCTAAGTCGGGCAAGTTGGGCAGGACTTCGGCAAGAGTCGGGGCCATCCGCGAATGAACTACGGCGGCCTTGGAGCGTGAATCGGCGAGCAGGTGGTGCAGTTCGTCGGCGACGTATCGATAGTTGACGTTCAGCGGGGCGACGCGGGCCTTCATTGCCCCCAACATTGATTCAAGGTACTCGTTGCCATTGTGGAGGTAGATAGCCAGGTGATCCTGGCCGCTCTCATGATTGACCAAATCATCGCGCTCGGTGTGACAGACCAATCCTTGCCCAGTCAAGTAATTGGCGAGCCGTCTTGTGCGCTCAGTTACTTCGCTCCACGTGTATCGGCGGTCGCGGAATACGAGGCAGTCGGCATCGGGCCGCGAGGCCGCGATTGCCTCGTGAACTTCGGCCAGGCCGAAGGCAGCTGGCGTATCTGCTGGCACCGTGGCAACGTAGAGGCAGCATGTCGACGCGCTCAAATTGGAGGAGTTGCACCTGCACAGGCTCCGTGCTTGGCAGACTGTTTCAGTGAGTAGCGCCGATGGTGATTTCCGATCAGGTTTCGTGACTTTCGTGGGTCGCCCCAATGTGGGCAAGTCGTCGCTCGTCAATGCGATCTGTGGGCAGAAGATCAGCATCGTTTCCGACAAGCCCCAAACGACCCGGCATCGCATCATGGCCGTCCTCACGCGACCCGACGCTCAGCTGGTGTTCGTCGACACGCCGGGATTACACAAGCCGGTGACCGCTCTCGGTGAGCGTGTAAACGCCACCGCACTCAGCAGCGTGAAAGATGTCGACCTCACGTGTTTGGTGCTCGACGCAACTGCCCCATTCGGCAAGGGTGATCGATGGGTTGCCGAACGGATCGATGCACCGAAGTCGATCGTGATCGTCAATAAACTCGACATTGCCAAGCCGCATCAAGTGCTCGCGATGCTGCAGGCTGCTAGCGAACTCGGTGCCGAGGAGTACTTCCCAGTGTCGGCAACGTCGGGTGAGGGCCTGGGAGCGCTTGTCGAGTATCTCGTGGGGCAGATGCCCATCGGCCCGAAGTACTTTCCCGATGACGAAGTCTCCGACCTGCCTGAAGAGCGGTGGGTGGCAGAACTGGTCCGCGAGCAGTTGCTGGCAGTGACTCGCGATGAATTGCCGTACTCGATCGCGACGCAGGTCACCGAGTGGGAATGGCCGCGGATCAGAGTGGACATTCTTGTTGAGCGCGATAGCCAAAAGGGCATGGTGATTGGCAAGGGGGGGCAGATCCTCAAGCAAGTGGGCGAGCGCGCGCGGGCACAGATGCCAGATGGCGTGTATCTCGAGCTGCGCGTCAAGGTCGACAAAGATTGGCAGCGTCGGCCCGAGCGCGTCGAGCGTCTCGGCTACTGAACTCAGTCTTCTGATGTGGTCGGCGCAACGGTAGTGCCTGTTGTCCGGGGGCTAGCGGGCACCTCAGCCAGGAGTACGACGTAGTCGTCATACGACAGTGCCTCGCCAACATCGGCAAGCAGGTTGTTTCCCTTTTTTACCGCGGTCGGGACACCGTCGAGAGTGAACGCGACCTGGCCGACGCGGCGGAGGCTGCTAATCATCGTCATCAGAATCTGTCCGATGGCCTCCGCCTGATCGAAACTGGCGATGCGGCGGAAGATCTCTCGGTCGAGGTCGACGGTGAGTACTCCTTCAGATTCGACCGAGCTGACAATTAGACCCTTCTCGATCAATGTGTCGAGGGCGACGTCTTCGGGTGGACCCGCCTCGAGGATGTCAGCCACCTGATCGGGTGAGAATCCGGTCGGGAGGCCTAGCTCAATGCGTTGCAGTCGCCCCCTGGAAAGAAAGAAGATCTCAACTGGATCGAGTCGTATGGGAGTCGTTGTCGCTTCCGGATCGGTAGTCGTGGGGGCCTCCGGCAACGTCGTCGTGGTAGTCGTGCTGGACGTGCTGGTCGAGGTGGCATCTAGATCGAACAACACTTCACCACCAGGGATCTCGCTGAAGCTGTCTTCGCCGGTTGGCACACCACATGCTCCGGCGGCAATCAGCAACGCTGGCGCCAGCACCAGTGCTGGAAGCAGTGAACGACGCGAACGCGCGGGATTGTTCATTGATGCCCTGTTCATTGTGATGCCTCCACTGGGAGCTCGACTACGAATCGTGCGCCGCCGCCGACCCGTTCTTCGACCCAGGCGCGGCCGCCCATCGCCGCGCTATGTTCGGCAACCAACGCGAGCCCGAGGCCTGTGCCGATGCGGTGTCGAGCCGCACTACCACGAGCGAAGCGTTCAAAGATCCGGTCGCGCTCGCTCTGAGCAACGCCTGGACCGCCGTCTTCCACTGCCAGTTGGACCATTGCTGCCCCCGCGGGCTGCAACTCGATGCGCAATGCCCCTCCGCCGTGGTTGTGGGCGTTCTCCAGCAGGTTGCCGAGGATTCTCTCGAATCGAACTTTGTCGAGGGTTACTTCTTGTGGGGACCCGCTGCCGATCACTATCGGTAGATCCGTTTCGCCATAGCGACCCGCGATCCGTCCGATGAGGTCCGGCATGTCGAGCAGTTCAAGGTTCAGATCTGTGGCGCCAGCGTCAAGTCGTGCCAGTTCCAACAGGTCGATGACCATGCTGTCGAATCGCCGAACCTGGCCAACGACCACTTCTAGCGCCTGTTGCGTACGGTCGGGGAGGTCATCGCGTCGGGCGTCGAGAACCTCCACCGCGGCGGTGAGCGCCGTGATCGGCGACCGCATTTCGTGGCTGACGTCCGAGGCGAATCGGGCTTCGCGTTCGATGCGGGTCTGCACGGCGTCGGCCATCTCGTTGAATGACGCAGCGAGCCGGTCGAGATCGGGGTCGGATTCAGGTTCTAACCTTGTGTCAAGCCCACCGGAAGCGATTTCCTCGGCCGCGTCGGCTACCTGGCTTAGCGGTCGCAGGAGACGCCGACTGGTTGCTAGCCCGAACAGAGTGGCCAGCAGGAGGGTTCCCGCAGCACCCAGCGCGAGCGCGGTGAGGACTGCGTTGAGAGTGGATTCAGTTTCATCGAGTGGCACGGCTTCGAAATAGCCGGTGTTGTATTCGGCGATGAAAACACCGACGGTCGCGTAGTCGGTGCCATCGATGTTCGCGTTTTGGATGCCGGACTTGCCGGCGCGGACAGCATCGACCAGCCGTTCGGGAAAGTCAGAAACTGGGTGGAGTTGGTCCGAGGCGGCCCGCGGTGCGTCGGGCTCCGCGGAACTAAGCACCGCGAATCCGGATGGAGCGGTTCGGAGTACGTCATCGAAGTAGCCGCCGATTCCCAGCGGATCGACGGTGAGCTGTGTGCGGACCTCGTCAGCGTTGACAAAGGCCTGCTGTTTGGCAGAGGTGTATTCGTCTTCAAGCAAGTTGTTTCGGGCAAACCCGTAAGTGACGCCGACGAGCACGATCCCCGCAAGTAGAGCGATAAAGGCGAAGAACAGCGTCACGCGCGTGCGGAGGCGGAGTGATCGACGTCTTGCCACGCCATGAGTGTTGCACGCCGTAGCGCTTTTGGGGTATCTAACACCTGCTCGCAGCGGCCGTCAGCCGGGGAAGTGCTGAATGTTCACCCGCTGCCGGCGAGGCACCAGGGGGAGGAAGGTACCTCACCGGGGCAGCGTGAACAGTCATTATGATGGCCGCCCTTTGTGACAGCTTGACGCTCGATATGTGCGATTTCGGTAACAAAGGGAAATCTGGGGCAGAATGTGGCGCTCATGGAATCGCTACTGTTCATTGAAGACGACGACGGGATCAGGCTTGCCCTGTCGATGGCCCTTGAGGACGAAGGCTATTCAGTTGGCGGTGCGGCCAACGGCGCTGAAGGGCTGGAAAAGTTCTCGGCGAACCCACCAGATCTGGTCTTGCTTGACCTGAGGTTGCCTGATATGTCGGGATTCGATGTTTGCCGGGCGATGCGCGCGAAGAGCATCGTCCCGATCATCATCATCACTGCTCAGACCGACACTCACGACATGGTCGCTGGCCTTGAGGCAGGTGCCGACGACTACGTTACGAAGCCGGTCGTTCCCAAGGAGTTGGCAGCGAGAATTCGAGCGCTCCTGCGTCGGGTCCAGCTCCAGGGATCGGCGACGACGCCTACGGCTTCCATTTTCGGTGACGTCGAGATCCGGCGCGAACAGGGCATCGTGCTCAAGGCCGGAACCGAGTTGAATCTCACCAAAACCGAGTTTCGGCTGATCTGTGAATTTGCCGATCACGCTGGCGCTGTCCTCTCGCGAGATCAATTGTTGGAGCGTGTCTGGGGTTACGAATATCTCGGCGACTCACGACTAGTGGATGCTCACGTCCGCCGGCTGCGCCTGAAGATTGAGGATCAGCCCGATGACCCTCAACTGATCGTTACTGCGCGCGGCGTCGGCTACCGGTTGATGGCCCGGGAGTAACTATTTCGCGTACAGCTCTTCGATTTCGTCGGCAAACCGAGTCATGATGCCGCGACGTTTGAGCTTTGAAGTTGGGGTCAAGAGGTCGGAATCGGCATGCCATTCGTCTGGGAGGATCTTGACTTTCTTAACCGCCTCAGCGTTGTTGAAACCGGCCATGACTTTTGTCAGTCCCGCCTCAACTATGGCGATCACTTCGGCGTTTTTCGCGAGAGCCTCGAGTTCGGCTGCATCTCCGGTGAGGCCGTTTTGGCGGGCCCAGGCGGCCGATGAATCTGGGTCGAGTACCACCAGCGCGGCCACGAACGGTCGCTTTTCGCCAACCGCGCAGGCTTGGCCGACGAGTGGGATCATCTTTAGTTCGGCTTCCAGATTTGCGGGGCTGATGTTCTTTCCGCCAGCAGTGATGATCAGCTCTTTCTTGCGGTCGACGATTTTGACAAAGCCCTCGTCGTCGATCAAACCAATATCCCCGGTGTGCACCCAGCCGTCGGCGTCGAGTGCTTCGCTGGTCTTGTCGGGTCGGCCGATGTAGCCGGCAAAGATGTTCCCACCGCGGGCCAGCACCTCTCCGTCAGCGGCAATCTTGATCTCGACTCCGGGGAGTGCCGCGCCGACGAAGCCTGGCTTGGCGGATGCTGACCAAGTGAGTACCGCAGTGGTTTCAGACATTCCGTACCCCTCCGCCAGTGGGATGCCGATAGCCCGAAACCACGTCAGAATGTCGGCTGACAAGGGTGCCGCTCCGGAGAGGCAGATATCAGCCTGATCAAGACCGAGCCGCTCTCGGACCGTGTTGAACGCCACCTGGTCGAGGAAATTCCAGGTATCGACATCGTCCTGGGTGGCGGTCCCGCGGGTCATCCGCTCTGAGATTGGTAGCGCCGTTTCGATTGCTTCGTTGAAGGCCTGGTGCCGTTCAGGATCGGAGCTGAGCGCAGCGTTCACCCCGGCGTACAGCTTCTCCCATACGCGAGGGACGCCGATAAGTACCTCTGGGTGGATTTCGCTGACGTAGCCCGCGATGTCGGACGGTCGCGGGCAGCAGGTCAGGTTCATTGCGAAGTCGATCATGAAGTAGTGCCCGAGCAGGCGCTCCATGATGTGCGCCATTGGCAAGAACGAGAGGTATCGCTTCCCGGCGAAATCATCGATGCCTGTTTCTGAGCGCATCGACTGCCCGACTGATTCGATAGTCCAGATCACGTTGCTGTGGCTGAGCATTACTCCCTTCGGCGGCCCAGTGGTGCCAGAGGTATAGATGATTGTTGCCAGATCGTCGAGGTTCGCCACGGTGGCCTGGGTCGCGAGGTCGGCCGGCTTGGCGCGGATCATGTCGGCGTATTGAACAACCTCGGCGTCGACCGATTCGCCGCCTTCGATAACCGCGATGTGCTCGATGGTGGGGATCTGGTCGCGGACCGCAGTGAAGCGTTTGAGGAATCCCTCGTCTTCGACGATGGCAACCTTTGCCTGGCAGTCGTTGATGACGTATTCGACCTGTTCTGGGGCGGAGGAGTTGTAGATGGATACAGGAGTCGCTCCGAGGAACAACACGGCCAGGTCGAGCGCGTGAAACTCAACTCGGTTGCGGATCATTAACACCACAACATCGCCAGGGCCGACACCCAGGTCAGCGAGGGCTGTTGTTAGCCGGGCTGTTACGTCGGCTAGTTCGAGCAGGGTCCAGGTCTTCCAGGAACCGGCAGAGTCCTTCCACTGCAGCACCTCAAGGTCGCGATGAAGTTCGACGTTGGCGAGAAATCTGCTTGGAATATTCTGGCCGGCGATTCGCTGATCGATTTCGTGGCTAGTCGTCATTGCCTCAGTCTCCCACGTCGGGGTGATCTGGGAGCCTGCCTGGGAGTTGGTTGTCGAGAAAATTGACGACGGCGTCGGTGAAGACGTCGTTCTTGTCTCCGGCAATCATGTGCGCGGCGTCCGCGACGTCGACGTATTCGGCGTGGGGGACCAGTTTCAAGAACTCCTCAGCTTCTTCTTCGGTGACGAGGTCTGAGAGTCGTCCGCGAATGAGCATGGTTGGCTTTCGGATATCTTTGGCGAAGCCAGTGAGCTCGGTGTGGCGTTTGTCGCGGGCGTGCTCGCTGGTACGGCCGTTTGATGCGCTGAGGAAGGCGGGGTCCCAATGCCAATGCCAACGCCCGTCCTCGCGAAGGCGAAGGTTCTTGGAAAGCCCGGTGAGGTCTTTCGGCCGGGGGCGATGGGGCTGATATTCGGCGATCGCGTCGGCGGCGTCCTCTAGAGTCGCGAACCCACGCTCGGCATCATTCGACATGAAGGCCAGGATTCGGTCGAGGCCCTTGGTGGCCGGTTTCGGCGTGATGTCGACGAGTACCAGCGCCGAGAATGCGTCGGGTGTCTCATGGACCGCACACAGGCCAGTCATCCCGCCCAGTGAGGCGCCAACCCAGGCGATTGGTTCATCGATCCACGCGGCGACTGCGAGGGCGTCGTCGCGATAGGCCTTCATTGTGTAGTTGCCGTCGGAGTCCCAGTCGGTGTCGCCGTGACCGCGAAGATCGACCGACAGCACCTGGTGGCCATGAGTCGCGAGCACGGAGGCAGTGCCACCCCACGAGTGTCGGGTTTGCCCTCCACCGTGGGCCATTACGACAGCTGGCCCATCCCCTAGCCAATGGTCGGCGGTGATCTTGACACCGTTGAAGCCGTCAATGACCACCTTGTCTGGTTTGCGGGAGTCAGCCATCTCTTGAGGTGCCAGTTCCGGTCTCTGCGAAGAATTCCATTCCACCCCACTATCTGAAATTCCCGCTGGCTCCTACACTCGGCCTTGTGACTGAACTCCGCAACGACTTTCCCGCAGGCGTTTTGACTGGCGACGCAGTGTCGCAGGTGTTCGCCCTGGCCAAGGCCGAGCAGTTTGCGCTTCCGGCGGCGAACTGCATTGGCACGAACTCGATGAACGCGGTGATGGAGGCCGCGGGCAAGGTCAACAGCCCCGTGATCATTCAATTCTCCAGTAGCGGCGGTGCTTTTGTCGGAGGCAAGGCTGTTCCGGTCGGTGGTGACGAGGCTTCCATCCTCGGTTCCGTCGCGGGGGCCAAGCATGTGCGAACGATGGCCGCGGCTTACGGCGCCCGAGTGATTCTGCATACCGATCATTGTCCGAAGGGCAAGCTCGGATGGATCTCTGGACTGATCGGCGTCGGCGAAGAACACTTCGAACAGACGGGTGAACCACTGTTCAGCTCACACATGTTGGACCTTTCCGATCAGCCGATGGAGGAAAATATCGACGTGTGTGTTGAGTACCTCAAGCGGATGTCGAAGATCGGAATGACGCTTGAGATCGAACTGGGCATCACCGGCGGCGAAGAAGATGGCGTCGACAACTCTGATGCCGACCCAGCGGATCTGTACTCGAAGCCCGAAGAGGTCGCGTACGCCTATGAGCGGCTATCTGAAGTGAGCCCGGCCTTCACCGTCGCAGCGGCTTTCGGAAACGTGCACGGCGTTTACAAACCTGGAAATGTCAAACTCACACCAACAATTCTGCGTGACGCTCAGGCTCATGTAGCGGCGAAGTTCGACACCGGTGACAAGCCGGTGAACTTCGTCTTCCACGGCGGCTCGGGTTCGAGTGCCGACGAGATCGCTGAGTCACTGAGCTACGGCGTCATCAAAATGAACATTGACACTGATCTGCAGTGGGCGTTCTGGGATGGTGTTCGAGGGTACGAGGCTGACAAGCACGACTACCTCCAGGGGCAGTTGGGCAACCCGACGGGCCCTGATGCGCCGAACAAGAAGCAGTATGACCCGCGGGCTTGGCTCCGGGCTGGCGAAGACAGCTTCGTGACACGGATGGAGCAGGCTTTCACCGAACTCCACAACGTGAACACGCTCACCTGAGTTGTTGTAGGAATTCTTCGACTTCAGATCGGTGCCGTGTTCGTTTCATCGGCGGTAGCGCTTTGACGATTTCCCAACGGTATTTGGCCTTCCCTAACCGGGGGTCCATCACGGCAACAGCGCCACGGTCGGTTGTGCTACGAATCAGGCGGCCACAGGCCTGAGCCAACATCATCGACGCGCGCGGAATGTCGATCTGTCCGAATGCGTCGGGACCCAGCGATTCGCGACGTGCGCTCAGTAGTGGATCGTCGGGTCGCGGAAAGGGAATGCGGTCAATTACAACCAAGGACAGGGTCGGCCCCGGAACATCGACTCCTTGGAAGAGGCCAGCGGTCGCGAACAGGCAGGTCTCCTCACTGTCGGCGAATTTCTTGATCAGGGCGGGCTTGGGGAAGTCCCGTTGAGTGAGGATCGGAAAGTCAACCCGGTCACGTAGTGCTTCGGCCGCGTCGTCCATCGAGCGCCAGCTAGTGAACAGCGCCAACGTGCGTCCACCCGCAGCGCCAATGAGAGCTTCGAGTTCGTCGTGCACCGCCGGTCGAAAGGCATCGCTATTCGGATTCGGCATGTGCATTGCGCAATACAGCATTGAGTTCGACTCGTAGTCGAAGGGGCTGCCTACGTCGGCAATTTCGACATCGGTTTCGCTGATTCCGACACGGGTGGCCAGCGACGATGGGATCGTTGCACTGGTGAGTACGCCGGTGCGCTTCTCCCAAACTCTGGCTGCCATGGTCGGGCCAACGTCGAGTGGAGCAATTTCGAGCCTTGGAGAATCCCGGGAGCCTGAAACGAAGGCCACATACCCTTCACGGCATTGGACGGCAGCGTCAAGCTGTTCAATCGCTCGACCGGTCATCTTTTGGGCCCGCAGTTTACGCTGCACGGCGTCTTCGACCTTGGTGTCGATCGCCAATAACGTGTCGATTGCTTTCCCAAGACGTAGTCGGGCGTCGACCAGAACCTCTTGTATGCGTTCGGGAAGCGGGGTGGGCAGACGGTCGCCGACGTGGTCTTCGAGGGCGTCGCGAAGCCCTTGAGAGATCTCTGCGATTGAGCCGACCAGTTGGGGGTCGTCGATGATGCGTCCAACCACGCCAGACAGGGTGGCGAAACGGCCTGGGGAGATCTCGACTCCGACGGTGTCGCTCATGATGTCTTCAAGCACTTGCGCCTCGTCGAAGACGACGACGTCGTGCTCCGGAAGGATTACGCCTTCGCTGGCAACGTTGAGACCGTAAAGGTAGGTGTTGACCACGACGACGTTGGCTTCGTCGGCTCGCCGACGTGCGCGCTGCGCAAAGCAAGGGTCGCCCTGCGGGCAGCGGTCAGCACCGGGGCACTCGTCGCTACCGACGCTGACCGCACGCCATGAGCTATCCGAAGGGGTCCAATCAAGCTCGGCAGCGTCGCCAGTTTCGCTGGTGTCGGCCCACGCTCGAAGCTTCTTGATCTCGGCCTGAGTGGCTACCGCAAGGGTGTCCAGTTCGAGCTGGCCCTGTTCAGAAGAGCCGACTTCGTGCAGTCGTTGGAGGCAAACGTAGTTACTGCGCCCCTTAAGGATTGCCCAATCGAAACTGACACCGAGGTGTTCGCTTAGGAACGGCAGGTCCTTTGTTGCAAGTTGATCTTGGAGGGCCTTGGTGGCAGTGGCAACCACGATCGAGGAGCCACTAATGATTGCCGGAATGAGGTATGCGAGGGTCTTACCAGTGCCGGTTCCGGCCTGAACAACGAGGTGGCGTTGAGATTCGATTGCCTGCGTAACCAACTCGGCCATCTCGCGCTGACCGTCTCGATTCTCTGCATTGGCCAAGGCCGAGGTGACCTTCGCGAGTGCGGTCGATGTGGCTGTTGGCGGCGTGTCCGCGGTGCTGGCGTCCATCAAGTCAACGCCAGCGCGGCGTCGAGTTCGGCCGCGTCGAAATCGGGCCAGGGGGCATCGGTGAAATAGATCGCGGCTCCTGCTGACTGCCACAGCAAGAAGTTTGAGACGCGTCGCTCGCCGCTGGTGCGCACCAATACGTCAACGGGCGGAAGTTCGGGCAGGCAAAGGTTGGCCGAAATTGAATCAGTGGTGACCCCATCGGGTGATTGGCGAGCTGAGTCAACGGCCGCGACAAGCTCGGAGCGTCCGCCGTAGTCAAACGCCACGGTGAGCACCATCCCGGTGTTGTCCGCGGTGCTCGCGATTGCCTTGCGAATAGCGCGCTGCACGTAGCGTGGGGTGCGCGCCTCAGGTGAGTCGAATGGCCGTCCGATCCACTGAATCCGGACATTGAGTTCGTTGAGCTCGTCAACGCGGCCAAACAGTTTCTCGTGAAGGCCCAGAATATGGCGCACTTCGGGTCGGGGGCGGCGCCAATTTTCGGTTGAGAACCCGAACACCGTGAGCCAACCAATGTTGCGGCGGACGGCAATCCGCACAATGCGGGCCAAATTTTCCTCACCTTCGGTGTGTCCCGCCGTGCGGGGCAGACCGCGCTTACCGGCCCAGCGGCCGTTGCCGTCCATGATGCACGCAACGTGATATCGGTGATCTGTTGATGACTGCGCCACGGGTCTCCAGGCTAGCTAGGCGTTGATCCTCGGCCGCAGCATGGAAGAATGGGGACGTGGTAACCAAGCTGGCATCGGCACCTGATCCTGGACCCTCGACATCTGATGATGCTGACCCGATGCAACAGGTGCTACGCCACGTGATGGTCGTTGGCGGAACCCTCAGAGAATGGGGACACCTCAGCCATGATCGCTGGCAGCAGCGGGTGGAGTGCCTCGGAGCGGTGGCCGACCAAGCAGGCGCGTCTTTTCTTACTCTGCGATCCTTTGAATCGGGTGAGAATCCCGATGAGCAAGAGTTGTGGGAGCATCAGGTTGGCTCGTGTCGCGTGATTATTGACCCTTGCGGCGATGGTCGCGAGCGGTTCGCTGAGGCAATGGGTCGTCTCCGTCCCGAGGATCCTGTCAATGAGGCGACCGTTGCTGAGATTCTGTATTCGCCAGCCGATTGCGAGCCCGACTTGATCGTGGTGCTTGGACCGTCAACGCGATTACCACCGTCGCTGGTTTGGGAATTGGCGTACGGCGAGCTGGTTTTCCTTCCGCTGGCGTGGGAGCAACTCGATGCTGAACATCTCGTTGACGCGATTGCTGCTTTCGCTCAACGGGAGCGGAGGTTCGGCGGACTCGAAGAGTGAGCGGTCTATATCGCGATACCGGGGTGGTGCTGCGTACCTACAAGCTGCGCGAGTCGGATCGCATCGTCGTGATCCACACTGCTGAGAACGGCAAGGTTCGTGCAGTTGCCAAAGGTGTCCGTAAGACCAAGTCGAAGTTCGGGGCGCGTCTCGAACCGATGAGCCACGTGCGGCTGTTGCTGTATCGAGGCCGCGACCTCGACATTGTTAGCCAGGCCGAGGCCGTCGAGTCGTTGTCTCCGCTACTTTCCAACCTGGATTGTGCGTCGCAGGGCCTGGCGGTTGTTGAAGCTGCAGATCAGCTGTCGCTTGAGCGCGACCCGAACCCTCATCTCTATCGCATGCTGGTTGGCGTGTTACGCACGATTGCTGCCAGCCCGTCGCCGCTCAACGTTGCCGCGTTCTATTGGAAGTTGCTTGCGAACGAAGGGATGCGACCTGAGCTTGATCGATGTGTGCGCTGCTCGATGTCTGACGCCGACGCGCAGTTCGTTGCGTTCGACCTGCAAGAGGGCGGAGTGCTGTGTCGCAACTGCCGATCGGGGCAGGCAATTAGCCCGGCGGCAATTGTTGTACTCCGTGAG
Source organism: Ilumatobacteraceae bacterium (assembly GCA_019090765.1). Classification (GTDB taxonomy): domain Bacteria; phylum Actinomycetota; class Acidimicrobiia; order Acidimicrobiales; family Ilumatobacteraceae; genus Sva-07. The sequence continues at coordinate 1,557 of JAHRVJ010000075.1, read as the reverse complement.
ATTCTTGGTGGTCAGCTTGCTCGGGCGCTGGCCCAGCCGGAATCGCCTACCAGTCACGAGGTGAGCGCCCTGGCAACTAAGGCTCTCGAGTTTCATATCGAGCGTCGGCTCAAAGCCGTAGCGATGTTTGAAACTCACTGAGTCCTTTAGCGCGGCTTCGGTAGCATTTCGTCTCTATGCCTGCCACCGACCTCGACCAGATTGTCAGCCTCTGCAAGCGTCGTGGCTTCGTTTACCAGTCTGCTGAGATCTATGGCGGCTTCAGGTCGACCTACGATTACGGCCCGCTCGGGTCACTGCTGCTGCGCAACGTTAAAGAGGCGTGGCTGCGGTCGATCGTCCAGCAGCGCGATGACGTGGTCCTGATCGATGCGGCGGTTCTGAGCCCGCCGCAGGTCTGGCAGGCGTCAGGGCACCTCGCGAACTTCTCCGATCCGCTCGTCGATTGCACAAGCTGCAAGCAGCGGTTTCGGCTCGACAAGCTCGAACATCCAGACACCTGTCCGAATTGTGGAGGTAAGCAGACCTTCACCGAGGCACGAGAATTCAACTTGATGTTCAAGACGCAGGCCGGTCCGGTTGAAGGCAGCGGCGCCGATGCGTACCTTCGTCCGGAGACTGCCCAGGGCATGTTCACCAACTTCGGTCAGGTTCTCCAGACCTCGCGGAAGAAGCCGCCGTTCGGTATCGCTCAGGTCGGCAAGTCGTTCCGCAACGAAATCACACCTCAGAACTGGATCTTCAGAACTCGCGAGTTCGACCAAATGGAGCTTGAGTTCTTCGTGCCTCCGGCAGATAGCGCCCACTGGTACGAGTACTGGTGCGAGGCTCGAATGAACTGGTACATCGACCTTGGTATTCCTGCTGAGATGTTGCAGCTTCGACCCCACGACGAAGATGAGCTGTCGCATTATTCAACGGGTACGTCCGATGTCGAGTTCGCTTTTCCGTGGGGGTTTGACGAACTCGAAGGCATTGCTCAACGGTCTGACTACGACCTCAAGCAGCACGCTGAGCATTCAGGGGAGAAGCTCGACTACTTCGACCCTCAGACCAACGAACGCTATGTGCCGTACGTGATCGAGCCAGCGGCCGGAGCGACCCGGACAATGGCCGCGTTCTTGCTCGCGGCGTATGACGAAGATGTCGTTAACGACGACAAACGCACCGTGCTGCGTCTTCATCCGCGGCTCGCGCCTTACAAGATCGCTGTGCTGCCACTCTCGAAGAAGGACACGCTCACGCCGTTGGCGCACGAGGTCCGCGAACTCCTTGCCGACCGGTACATGGTCGACTACGACGAGACGCAGAACATTGGTAAGCGTTACCGACGCCAAGACGAGATCGGTACCCCTCTGGCAGTGACCGTCGATTTCGACTCGCTCGACGACAACGCTGTCACCATTCGCGATCGGGACACCACCGAGCAGGTGCGAGTGCCCATTGACGAGTTGCTGGCCACGGTCAACGACCGACTCGGTTTCTGATTCCGATTCTGACCCTGATTCTGACTACGGTCATCGACCATGAGCAAGATTGCAATCATCGCCAAGTTCA
>JAHRVJ010000074.1 GCA_019090765.1 Ilumatobacteraceae bacterium | reverse complement strand
TACAGCAACGACGCGAGCCCCGCGTGCGCGGCGGCGGCCACCGCTGGGGCTTCTTGTTCGCCAACCGCGACAAACACGACATCGTCGACCACCTCAACGACCGTGGCGTCGGGAGCGAGCACGATGCCGTCGGCGCTGACTTGCACAGCAAGGCCCACTGACACGTCGCGACTAAGCGGATCAGTCAACCCGACGACGACAGCGCCGGGCGCTGCTCGCGCCGCGGGCCCTGGTACTTGAGTTAGGTCGGTTGCAACTAGAACTTCGCCAGCCGCCACGCGTTGACGTAGCTGAGCACCATCGGGAAGCGCCGCAACCGCACTGGATGGCACAGCAACTAGCGGCAACTCGATGCTCGATAGCTCTAAAGGGTCGCCGGGGTTTAGGTCGATATCGGCAACGAGTACTTGTTGAGTGTTGTCCCATTGGGCGCGAGCTTCGTCTAGCGCAGCAAATTGGGCGTGAGCAGCGAGAGCCACGAAGGCGGCAATCGCAGCCACAATGGCCCAATACGCCCATCGGTGGCTAGCAAGAAATAGTCGGGCTCGTGCCACGACGTGCATCGGTTTCTCCTCGGATCGAGAGTGATCGGAGGGAGTCGGCTGCGCCCGATCCTATCGATGCTGCGTGGCCATTCGGATTCCGCGGCGGCGGAGGCCCTTAGTCGGAGCTACTGGGGGTCTTCGATGTCGAGGGTGTCTTCGACTTGCTTGTCGAAGCAGACGACGATCCCGACGATGAACTGTCTGAAGATGACTTGGAGCTGCTGGTATCTGAGGAGCCAGAACTGTCGGAACTGGTCGACCCGGAGTCGCTCGATGAAGAACTGTCAGACGACTTGTCGGAGGAAGGCGCGCTGCCGTTTGAATTCGATTCCCCAGACGCTCCGCCCGATGACTTGCCACGGTTGTCGGTCTTGAAGAAGCCTGACCCCTTGAACGTGACACCGACCGGTTGGAACACCTTTTTGACGGCCATCAGCTCGCCGGACTCAGGGTGGGCGACCTCGGCCAGCGTGTCGTCGGTGAAGGACTGCTGAATCTCAACCGTTTCACCGGTGTTGACGAACTTGTAAACGTACGTGGGCATGGAGTTGAAAAGATATCGTCGGATATATGCAGGTCCGCAGTGCAGTTATCCCGGCAGCCGGAATGGGAACACGTTTTCTCCCCGCTACCAAGGCTGTTCCGAAAGAACTGTTCCCAATCGGCGATCTACCGGCCATCCAGATCGTGATCGATGAAGCGCTGGGTGCCGGAATCGACCACATTGTGGTGGTCAGCAGCCGATCGAAGCCTGCGATTGATGCCTATTTTGCTCCTGAACCGGAGTTGATCGAGGCGTTGGAAGCCAAAGGCAAGACTGACACCGCCGATCGCCTACGCAGCATTGGACGAGACTGGCGCGTTTCGGTGGTCTACCAGGACAATCCCAAAGGGCTCGGCCACGCTGTTGGGTGCGCCCGCGAGGCAGTGGGCAATGAGCCGTTTGCAGTGCTGCTACCCGATGAGTTGATGTCAGGCTCGAGCTTGCTCGCACAAATGAATGAGGTATGCGTCTCGACCGAAGGAAGCGTGGTCGCGGTGGTTGAAATTCCGCGCGAGAAAGTAAGCGCCTACGGAGTGATCGACCCCGCGGGGGAACTCTCAGCCGACGGTGTGATCGCCGTAAAAGACCTCGTTGAAAAGCCACCGATTGACGAAGCGCCCAGCAACTACATCCTCACCGGCAGGTATGTGCTGACCGCTGACGCATGGGATCACATCGAAGCGTTGCAACCAGGCCGTGGCGGTGAACTCCAGCTCACCGATGCGCTACGTGCCCAAGCTGCACACGCGCCATTTCACGCAGTCGTTGCGAACGAGAGCCGCCTCGACACGGGCACCCCGCTCGGGTTCCTGACCGCGTCGATCGAACTCGGGCTCCAGAATCCCGAGCTAGCTGCACCTTTGCGGGCGTTCCTCGCCGACCTCAGTTTGTAGCCGCCGCTGCGTCAGGCGCGTCGGAAATTGTCGGGGTAATCGTGGAGTAAACCGTACTCATCGATGTCGAACTCGGTAGTTAGCCCGGTGTGGAGGTTTTGGTGCTCGAAGCGCCGCGGCGTCAGTCGGCGGTAGCGCTGCCGCACTGGTGTCACGCCCAGGGTCTCGACGTTGATTGTTGCCGCGATTACGTCGGTTGAGTCGCCGACATTGAGCCGAACGCGCCGGATTGGGAGCGAATTGGTGAACGGTGTGCAAGTCAGATCGATATCGAAACAGCCGTCAATATCGGGTCGGTGAGCGCCGTTCATTTCTCCCCATCGCCCGGCGCCGTCGGTACCAAGCCACAGGTCGGGCTCATCCAGGTCGCGGAACAGTAGGAACTGGCTGACCTGCCACGTTGCGGTGAGTCGGATCACGTAGGTGATTGCCTCGCGCCCAACCTCACCGGTCGCGGTCCACCCTTCGTTCTCCCAGCGCAGCGTTAGGGCCTCGTTGTCGGCGCGGTCCCACGTCTGCCAGCGCGCCGTGTAGCCGTCGGCGGGGAAGGCGGTCAATGCATCATCCACTAGGCAGGAGGATACGGCTCCTTACGAACCGCCGGCAGGCCGCTTGTTGTGAGCGTCGGGTACGTTGCTTCCGTGACACCTCTTGAAGATGTGCAGGCCTTTGTTCTCGGTTCGTGTCCACCGCTGGACCCCGTTGAGTTACCCCGTTTGAAGGCTTCGAGCTTGGTGATTGCTGAGCCTGTGGTTTCCCGCGAGGAGGTTCCGCCGTTCGACAACAGTGCCGTCGACGGCTACGCGGTGCGCTCCGCCGACGTGGCATCGGTGCCGGTCGACCTGAAGGTGGTCGGCGAGATTGCCGCGGGTGCCGCACCCGATCGCTTGGTGGGACCGGGCGAGACGATCAGGATCATGACCGGCGCGCCGATGCCTGCCGGCGCTGATGCCGTGGTGATGGTGGAGGACTCCGAACTCATCTCTGCGGAATTGGTACGGCTATCTCGCTCAGTGCCGAAGGGTGCGGCTATCAGGCGCGCAGGCGATGACGTAAGGGTCGGCGACGAGGTATTCCCTGTTGGTACCTGCATCGGGCCGGCGATCGCGGGCGTCCTCGCGAGTATCAACGCCGAAGTCGTCACCGTCCATCCGCGGGCGCGGGTAGCTGTGCTCTCCACGGGCGATGAGCTGATCGATGACGGTTCCCCGCTGGCGGTCGGTCAGATTCGCGAGAGCAATAAGACAATGCTCGCGCTGATGTTGGCCGAGATGGGCTGCGACGTTGTTGATCTTGGTGTAGTTAGTGACGACGAAGCTGAGCTGGAGGCGGTTTTGCGGGCCGCGGCAGTCGATTGCGATGCGATCGTTTCGAGCGGTGGAGTGTCGATGGGTGACTACGACGTGGTCAAGATCGTGCTGGGGCGGATTGCGGAGATGACCTGGTTACAGATCGCGATTAAGCCAGCCAAGCCATTCGCTTTCGGTCGGCTCAACGGCGTGCCGATCTTTGGACTTCCTGGCAACCCGGTTAGTTCGATCGTCAGCTTTGAATTACTTGCCCGCCCAGCGCTGAGACGAATGATGGGGCACCGTCGTCTGACAAGGCCGAGCGTTGTGGGCGTCAGCCAGGTTGCGCTTTCGCGTGGTCGTGACGGCAAGGTTCATTTCCTGCGAGTCAACGGAGAGTTCGCTGACGACGGCAGGTACCACGTTGTTCCGGTTGGCGCCCAGGGCAGCCACCAACTGGCGGCCACCGCTGGCGCCGACGCAATGGTCGTGCTCCCCGACGGCGATGGAGTGCCCGCTGGCGCTGACGTTTCGGTGCTGATGTTGCGTGGAGATCAGTAGGGATCGATCGCCCGCGAAACATCCGCTGTCACGCCTCAGGTAGCGTGTCTGTATGGGTGTCGGTGGCGGTCCTGCCAAGTCAGACTTGGTTGACTCGTTTGGGCGGATAATTAGGGATCTGCGGATATCGGTTACCGATCGGTGCAACTTTCGCTGTACGTACTGCATGCCCGAGCAGGGCATGGATTGGCTCCCGCGCTCGGCGGTGATGTCGTTCGAGGAGATCGAGCGCCTCGCTCAGATCTTCGTTGAACGCTACGGAGTCAACGGTATTCGGCTGACTGGTGGCGAACCCACTGTCCGCGCCCACCTACCGGTACTCGTCGAGAAGCTCAGCGGGCTTGTCGGTCCCGACGGCCCGGTGAACGTGGCGATGACCACCAACGGTGCAACTCTGCGAACGCTCGCTCCGGTGCTGCGCGCGGCGGGCCTCAGCCGCGTGAACATCAGCCTTGACACGCTCGATTCCAAGAAGTTCCACGAGCTAACCCGTCGTGACCAGCTTGAGCAGGTGATTGACGGAATCGATGCCGCGCGCCAAGCGGGGTTCGATCCAGTAAAGATCAACGCAGTCATTCAGCGCGGCGTGAATGATGACGAAATCACTGACCTGGCAGCTTTTGGTCGTGAGCGTGAGGTCGAAGTCCGATTCATCGAGTTCATGCCGCTCGATGCCACCGGTCACTGGATGAGTGAAGCCGTAGTAGGTCAGGCTGAAATCCTCGACATCATCTCGAGTGTCTACCCAGTTGAGCAGATCCCAGCGCGTGGGGCAGCTCCGGCGGACCGGTTTCGATACCTAGATGGTGCAGGAATGATTGGGATCATCCCGACCGTCACCAAACCGTTTTGTGGGGACTGCGATCGTGTCCGGCTCACCGCGGAGGGCGACTTCCGAACCTGCTTGTTCGCCACCGAGGAATCAGATCTGTTAGCAGCGCTCCGCTCTGGCGAGACCGACGATCAGATCGCCACGCGCATTGAAGCGGCCGTCGCGCTGAAGTGGGCCGGTCACCGCATCAATCAGGTGAACTTCATTCGCCCCGACAAGTCAATGAGCCAAATCGGCGGCTGAACCCGAGGACGTTCGCGACCTCCACCCGCGGTGCGTCGCTGGGCTACATGTTCGTGAAAGAGCGGAAACGTTCGGCGACTCCTTCGTCGCCGAGTACTTCAACAGGCCCCGCCTCACGGCCCCAGATCCACATCAGCAAGTCGCGGGCTCGGCCACGAACCGCCGCATCGCCCTTCGCATGTTCGCGAGTGAACTCTGCTCCGGAAGAACTCAGGTCGGTCACTAGCCATTCCCCAGTCGCCGCCGACTTGCCCGTTGAGGTACCAGCCAGGTCGTTCGCGTTATCAGTGCAATGCAGATGAACGGTTCCGCCAACAGGTGGCGTGGAGGCGTCGCTGCCTTTCCCGGCGAACCACATAAGGAATTCGTCGATTCCGTCTGCTGCAACGGCGGGCGGAACCTTGTATGGCAACCCGACGGCGTTGGCCGCATCCCAGCGGTGAACAGCGGTCTCTTGCGTCATTCGCCGGCGCACCCAGGCGACGTCGCGATTGGCGCCGGTCCAGGTCCATACCTCTCGCTCAGGTCTGTTCCTGACCAGCGCAGAGTAGAGCGCGTTGTGCGACACCGCGATCCAGTCGAGTAGGTCACCGTCGGAGGGTCGCGTGGGCGCGTCCATAGCCGAAATCTGGTCGGCTTGGGTCAATCCGCCGGACACCACTCGTCCCCAGAAGTTCCACACCTGGCCGACATGCCATCCCAGGTCACCGACATTCCATCCCGGGCACGTCGGCACGGCTATTTCAAGACCGTTGTCGGTGAGGACCTCGATGATCTTCACCCCGTCGGTACGAACTAGCGAAGTGGCGTTATAGGGCAGAGGCATGCAACGAAGGTAGCGGGAGAATCGGGCGAGTAGCGTACGGAACCCATGAGCGACTTGTCATTCACCCATCTTGATCCGCTCGGTAGAGCGCGTATGGTTGACGTTACGCCGAAGGAGCCAACACATCGGCGCGCGATCGCCCGATGCAAGGTCTTTATGAAGCCGGAGACGACCGCTGCTATCGCGAATCGCGAAGTGAAGAAAGGTGACGTTCTGTCAGTCGCTCGGGTCGCTGGAATTCAGGCCGCGAAGCGGACCTCCGACATGGTGCCTCTGTGTCACCCGTTGCTGGTCGGCAGCGTCTCGGTCAACTTCGAAATTGGTGATGACTATGTGGCGATCGAGTCGCAAGTTGACACCGTCGATCGAACCGGTGTTGAGATGGAGGCGTTGCACGCATGCAGCGTGGCCGCTCTAACCGTTTATGACATGTGTAAGTCGGCCGATCGAGCCATGGTGATTGGTGAGCTCGCCCTCTGGGAAAAGACCGGAGGACGCTCTGGCGTCTATCGCCGGTCGGGTGAAGAGTGACCGACGTCTCGTCTAATATTGCATGCACTGTCATAAATGTCGTAGAATCGTCACACAACGCACAGCTAGTGCAACGTTCTGAAATCACCTTCACTTAACCCTGACTTAACCCCCTGAACTGTTTATGGCTCAACTCGTCCTCCTTGTAGTCGCTGCGGCATGGGCTGCAGTCCTGCTCCCGCCGATGCTCAGGTCGCGCGTCGAAAACCGACCTAGCTCATCAGTTACCGACTTCCGGCGCCAACTCAACAAGCTGCAGAGCACAGCCACCCCACCGCGTGGCACGATGCGGTCAATGGGACGCCCGCTCGCTCAGTCACCGCTCCAGCGGCCGGCGGCCGGCGGCCGGCCGGGACAACCGCATCATCGCCAGGCGGCAGTACCGGCTGGCGATAGTGCGGCGCGAACTCGTTCGGCGTCAGCCCCAGAGCAGGGCACCGAAAGCCAGTTCCGCACGCACGGCGATCCAACTGGGGGGCATGCGCGTCCGCACCGTCAGTCCCATATGCATAAGGCCGCTGGACCGTCACGCGCCGCTGACCCGCAGTCGGTCGTTAAGCGCCGACGTGGCAACGTGTTGTTCCTCCTCGTCGCGACCACCGCGTGCACCTTGTTCTTAGCTGCCACGACCTCATCAACGGCGATGCTGTACGTGTTCGCCCTCTCGTTCCTAGCGCTTTGCGCCTACGTGTATCTGCTCGCGCAACTCCGTCAGCGCGATGCCAGTGACTGGAACGATGGTTGGCTCGATAACCACTGACCGACCGTGGCGCTGTAGCGCTACACTCCTGGCAATATTCGGGGCTATAGCTCAGTTGGTAGAGCGCGTCGTTCGCAATGACGAGGTCAGGAGTTCGATTCTCCTTAGCTCCACTTCCCCGGTCTCAAGGTCCCTCTACGGCGCTGCGACTGAGAGCAGCGAGATGGGGGGTAGGCGGTTTCCGATATTGGTGAATGCGCTAGTGGGGAGTGGGGCCCTCGCGGGATTTTGATTGCCGGGGCTACGAAGTCAACGTGGCAGCGAAGGTGATGCTCTCACGGGTGCGCAGGTCGGCGTTGATCCGTTGGCGTTCAAGAATCTGCTGCATCGTCTTAATCGCCTGTTCGATTGGATGCGCAGCAAAGAACGCATCGACATCTTCGACCAGGTCGGGGGAGGTGAGCATTCGTACCGGGTCGATCATTCGTACGATGGTGTTGCCTGGAAGGCGCTCAAGGGCGGTATCCCAGTTGTCGCGGATAAAGCCCCACGCCACGGCCCCATGCTGCCTATTGGCGATGGCTCTGCCGATTAGGAATGGTGCGTTCTGCGAACGGACCTCGTCGGTCATCGCGAACTCGCAAGCCCGAAGAACGAGCTGCTCATCGTCGAACTCGGCGAGCGCATACAGGTGACGAAGTTGCTCCTGCGGGGTGGAGCCGTTGCGCATCCCGTCGACCATCCGCTCGAAGGTCTCGGTGTCGCCAGTCGCTGCTACAACACTTGTGGCGGCCGCAGTTAGCTCGGCGTCGACGGTGGCGGGATCGTTGCTTGCGGCATCGAAGTACTTCCGACATTGTGCTTGCACGCGGACATCTCCGCCCAGCACGCCAAGCGTGCTTAAGAGTAGCCCGCGCAATTTTCCCGTGAGGTCGTCTTCGTCAGCGGTGGGTTCCCCGAGGTGTTCGAGTGTGGGACTGGCAAGTGCGCAGACTCGCTTTTGGAATGCGGCGAATGCGGGTCCGTCCACGAGCCGGCCGAGCCCACGCAGGGCAATGACAATCGCCTGCCATACAGCGTGCTCTCGTTCGTCGCCGAATCGCTCAAGGAAGGTCAGGAGATCGGCAGCCGAGAGCCGACCCGCAACAGTGGATGCCCACGCGTCGTCAACCAGGTTGTATCGCTCCAGCGTGTTCAGCTGTGAGATGGCCTTGTCGTCGAGCCGCACGCGCAGTTCTTGGTCGTACTCCACGCGATAGAACCCATGTCCTCCGGAGTTGACTATCACGGGTCCAGCCGGGTCACTGAGTGTGATTGGGGCAGGGTGGCGCCGCGCGTCAAGCAGGATGGTGGTTACCGATCCGCCGTTGGAAATGTGGACGGGTACCGCCCAGATCTGGTTGTCAGATTGGCTTTCGTCGTTTTGGTCATCGTCGACGGCGGAGAATCGAAAGCGGTGTTGCTCAACGGTGATCTCTGAGCCATTGCTGCCGGCAACGGCTGACGCAGTAAGCAACGGATAGCCCGGCTGCCAGATCCACGAATCCATGATCCGTCGTACCGGTTCGCCTGAGGTGGTTTCGATCGAGTCCCACAGATCGCTCGTTTCGGTATTGGAGTACGAGTGTGTTCGGAGGTAGTGGCTGACACCCTGGCGGAAGCTCTCTTCGCCGAGGTACTGCTCCAGCATGCGTAGCAGCGCGCCGCCCTTTTGGTAGGTGAGCACATCGAACATGCCCTCGCAATCGGCTGGCGAGCGGACCTCAAACTCCACCGAGCGCGTACTCGCGAGCGAATCGGTTTCAAAGGCGACACTGCGCTCGACGCCGAAACTCGTCCACCGCTTCCAATCCGGTCTGTAGGCATCGCATGCTGCGATTTCCATGAAGGTGGCGAACGCCTCGTTCAACCAGATGCCATTCCACCAGCGCATGGTGACCAGGTCACCGAACCACATGTGGGCCAGTTCGTGTGCCACAACGTCAGCGACAAGTTGTTGCTCGTTCTGGGTGCTCGTTTCGGGGTCGACGAGGAGCAGACTCTCGCGGAATGTGACGCAGCCGAGGTTCTCCATCGCCCCGGCCGCGAAATCGGGGAGCGCGACAAGGTCGACCTTCTGCCCGGGGTAAGCAATTCCGTAGTACTCCTGAAACCAACGAAGGCTGAATGCGCCGATATCAAGACCAAATCCGGTCAGGTGACCTTTGCCTGGCACGTGGATAACGCGGAGCGGGGTTCCGTCAACATCGACTGCCTCGGTGGCTTCGAGCCGACCGACAACGAGCGCGACCAGGTAGGTGCTCATCATCATCGTGTCGGCAAAGCGAATGGAAGTTCGACCAGCATTGACCGAGCGTTCTACTTCTGGTCCGTTGGAGATTGCCGTCAAGCCCTCGGCAACATCCAGCGTCATCCCAAATACGGCCTTGTACTCCGGTTCGTCCCAGCATGGGAAAGCACGACGGCAATCGGTTGCCTGCATTTGTGTGGCGGCGATGACTTGTTCGTCGCCGTTGTGATCGACGTAGGTGCTCCGATAAAAACCGCGGAGCCGGTCATTCAGTACACCGCTGAATTCGATGGTCAGCCTGGACTGGCCTTCAGCGAGTGAGGTAGCCGGCCGGACGAGCAGTCGCTCGGCTTCTTCCTGGAGTTCCCATGCGGCGTCAGCGCCGTCGATCTGGCAGCTGCGAATAGTGAGTTCGGCGGCATTGAGCACCAGTTCGTCAACCCAGCGATCGATCTCGATCTGAACTGTTACCTTGCCGTCGAAGGTGGCATCGTCGAGCGACGGGCGTAGCAACACGTCGTATCGGGTCGGGTATACGGCCGTTGGCAGACGAAACGGGTCCAGGCCCGCTCCTGAGATATGAGGTGCTCCCATCCGCGGGATCGTACTGCCGCTAGCGTGACAGGCCGTGCCAGATCTGCATCGAAGGTTCTCAAACGACAGCGATTCCCCACGCCAGCGATTTGATGTGGTGGGTATCGGTAATGCCTTGGTTGACGTAATCGCGTCCGCTGAAGAGGTGTTTCTGCTCGAACAGGGATTGGTCAAGGGATCGATGACGCTGATCGAGACCGAACGCGCGGTCGAGCTCTACGCCGCGCTCGACGGTGCGGTCGAGATGAGTGGCGGATCGGCGGCCAATACGATGTGCGGCATCGCCAGTTTCGGTGGTCGCGCGGGGTACATCGGCAAAGTCAACGGTGACGATCTCGGTGACGTGTTCGGCCACGACATGCGCGCCGTTGGTGTGACGTTCCATCGACCGCCCGGAAAGCACACCACCCCAACGGGTCGCTGCGTTGTGGTTGTCACCCCCGACGCCGAACGCACGATGAATACCTACCTTGGTGTCTCGAGTTTCCTCGGGGTTGACGATCTCGACGAGTCGGCGATTGCCGACTCAAGCGTGGTGTACATGGAGGGGTACCTCTACGACCGACCTGCCGCGAAAGAGGCGTTCCGACAGGCTGCGCACATTGCCCACGAGAACGACGGTTTGGTGGCGCTCACTTTGTCTGACTCTTTTTGCGTGGACCGCCACCGGAGTGACTTTCGGGCGCTGGTTCAAGACCGGGTCGACTTGCTGTTCGGTAATCACGACGAGTTGCTGGCGCTCTACGAACTCGATTCTTTTGACGCCTCGGTGGCTGCTCTTCGTGACGAATGCGAATTCGCTGTCATCACTACGGGGGCAGCGGGTTGCATCATTGTGACACCCGACGAACTCATCGAAGTACCTGCCGTGCACGTTGAGAAGGTGATCGATACCACCGGCGCGGGCGACCTCTTTGCGTCGGGGTTCCTGTACGGGCTTGTATCGGGCCGTGATTTGGCGGAGTGTGGACGGATCGGAGCGGTGGCAGCGGCCGAAGTGATCAGCCATGTTGGTCCGCGTCCGCTCGTTCAGCTGAATAGCCTGTTAGGTGATGGCTGACGATCTCCTAGCGACGGCCCGACGATGGCTCGACGCCGAACCTGACGAAGACATTCGCGCGGAACTAGCAACGCTGATCGCATCAGCCGAGGCGGGCGCCGATACTGAGCTCGCGGCGAGGTTCGATGGCTCCTTGCAGTTCGGTACCGCTGGTCTTCGCGCGGCCGTAGCTGCTGGGCCGATGAGGATGAATCGCCTCGTGGTTCGCCAGGCCGCGGCTGGCTTAGGCCGCTGGCTACTCGACAAACAGGCTGCTGGTGAACTTCCACATGCCGCTGAGCGGGGGGTTGTTATCGCTCGTGACGCACGTCGCAAGAGCGACGTGTTTGCCGATGACACGGCGCGGGTCCTCGCGGCGATGGGAATTCGGGCCATGATTCACCCTGCGGTTCAGCCGACACCAGTGCTGGCCTGGTCAATAACCGGGCTGGATGCGGCTGCCGGAGTGGTGGTGACCGCGTCACACAATCCGCCAGCCGACAATGGCTACAAGGTCTATCTTGAGACCGGTTCGCAGATCGTTTCGCCGGTCGACGCCGAGATCGCCGAGTGCATCGCCCAGTTCGACCCGTTAGCCGTTGAGTTGGCATCAGCCGATGATCCGCGTCTCGTGCACCTTGATTTCACGTGGGTCGATGCCTATGTCGACTCTGTTCCCGCCGTGCGCTTACGGCCTGACGTGCCAGGTGTCCCAGTTGCGTATACGGCAATGCATGGGGTCGGTGGGGCAATGATTGAGCGGGCTTTCGCCGCCGCTGGGCTTCCAGCGCCGCATGTTGTTGCTGCGCAACACGAACCAGATAGCTCCTTTCCCACGGTCTCGTTCCCGAACCCCGAAGAACCCGGCGCGATGGACCTGTTGCTTGAGCTTGCCCAAGATTCGGGCGCGGTCGTCGCGCTCGCTAACGACCCCGACGCCGATCGTCTGGGGGTCGCGATCCCCCAACCCGATGGGTCTTGGCGTCGGCTTAGCGGCGACGAGATCGGTTGGCTGTTCGCCGATTACATCCTGGACAATACGTCCGGCGATGACCGCCTAGTGGTGACCACACTGGTCTCCTCCTCGCTGCTCGGGCAGATGGCCAAGGCCGCTGGCGTCCACAGCGAGGAGACGTTCACGGGCTTCAAATGGATTGGCAAGCTCGCCACCGAACGCCCCGATCAGCGCCTAGTTCTCGGGTACGAGCAAGCGCTTGGTTACCTCGTCGCGGCTCGGCCGCTTGACAAAGATGGGATTACCGCAGCGGTGTTAATGGCTGAGATGGCAGCCGCGGCAGTGGCCGACGGCGTCACCCTTCAGGGCCGCTTGAACGATATTGCGGCCCGATTTGGCCAGTACGTGACCGCTGAGCAATCGTTGCGAATTCCACCGTCGGTCGGCGCTGAATGGGTAGCGCAGATCACGGCTGATCCTCCGTCGGAGATTGGCGGCCGAGCCGTTACGGAAGTAACGGCGTACCCCGAAGCCAACCTGGTCCGGTTGATGCTCGCAGGAGGTGTGCGCTTGCAGGTTCGCCCAAGTGGCACCGAGCCCAAGGTCAAGCTCTACGGCGAAGCCGTAAACGAATCCCCCGAAGTCCTCAACACCCTCCTCGCAGCCTTAGCGGCCCAAGCCCCCAAGGCTCCGTAGCTCAGGCCCTCCGCCGCGGGCCGCAGGTCAGCGAACCCCGCCTCCAGCGCCGAACCCGAATGCCTGCCAAACTCCGAC
>JAHRVJ010000073.1 GCA_019090765.1 Ilumatobacteraceae bacterium | reverse complement strand
TTGTAGAGCTTGCCTGTTGGGTGGCGGGGGAGCTCATCACGAAAATCAATTGAGCGAGGACACTTCACATCAGCTAGCTCGGCGCGGCAGAACCGAATCAGCTCTGCAGCGAGAGCTGCTGCCGCTTCGTCGTTGGCAGGCATCTCAACTGGTTGTACGACCGCCTTCACTTCCTCGCCGAAGTCGGCGTTGGGCACCCCAAGGACCGCGACATCGGTCACCAACGGATGCGTGACGAGCACATTCTCAGCCTCCTGCGGATAGACGTTCACGCCGCCGGTGATGATCATGTATGCCTTGCGATCGGTGAGGTACAAGAAGTTGTCATCATCGAGATAGCCAACATCGCCGAGCGTGCTCCAACCCTTGGGGTGGCGGGAGTCTTTCGTCTTCGCCGGATCGTTGTGGTATTCGAACTCGCCCCCGCCCTCAAAGTAGACGGTGCCGGATTGTCCGATCGGAACATCGTTGCCCTCATCGTCAACGATGTGCAGCGTGCAGGCAATTGGCTTTCCAACGGAACCTTCGTGGGCTAGCCACATCTCACTATCGCAGTAGACGAACCCGTTGCCCTCGCTTCCGGCGTAGTACTCGTGGATCACTGGGCCGAACCATTCGATCATCTGCTTCTTGATCGGAACTGGGCATGGCGCGGCTGCGTGGATCACTGTTTCCAGCGATGAGACGTCGTACTTCGATCTCGCCTCATCTGGCAGCTTCAGCATGCGGACGAACATCGTCGGGACAACCTGGCTATGGGTAATCTTGTGTAGCTCGACCAGCCTGAGATATTCCTCGGCGTCAAAGTTCTCCATCCCAATGATGGTTGAACCAAGGGCCTGTGTAGCTAGACAGAACCGCAACGGAGCAGCGTGGTACATCGGTGCGGGGGAGAGGTAGCGCTTGGTGTCGTCCATGCCGAACAGCAGTTGGAGCAACCCGACGACGCCGGGCGGGCTCGTTTCGATTGGCTCATTGGGAAACTCACGAACGATTCCTTTTGGCATCCCCGTCGTGCCCGAGGAGTAGAGCATGTCCATGCCCGAGACGCGCTGCTCATCGAGCGGGGTAGATAGGTGGCCCTCGACAGCTGTTTCGTAGCTGTCATAGCCGTCGATCGTGCCGTCGAGCATCAAGTGCATTTCGATCTGTGATGTTGACGAGAGGATCTCGGCGGCCTGCTCAGCCATGTATTTAGACGTGATATAGGCGCGGGCTCCACAGTCGTTCAGGATGTAGTCAAGCTCGTGGCTCGTAAGCCGTGACGACGCACACGTGTAGACCAGACCCGCATAGTGGCATCCCCACACGATCTCGAGGTAGCGATCGTGGTTCTCCATACACATCGCAACGTGATCACCGGGTTGCAGTCCGGCGCTTCGAAACAAATGGCTCAGCCTGTTGGCGGCCGCGTCGAGCTCGGCGAAGGTCTGGGTGAAGCCGGAACCCGCCATGATGAGGGCCGGTTTGTCGCCGTGTCGTTCGAGGTGCGCTCCTGGGTACATGGCATCGGAAGGTAGTCGACTGGGGCCATTGTCAGTCAACCAACCGCGGTCGACCGAAGTAGAGGGAGAGAGGTGCGTCGCGCCTAGTTGGACAAATCAGCGAGCACGTCGCTGGCGGCGAGGTTGCGATCGTCCATGCCCGGGCGGTCGAGCATGCTCCCACCGAGCAGCATTGTGGAAGCCTCCTCGATTGCCGATTGGAGGTCGCGGATATTTCGTGGCGGAGGAAAGTACTCGTCTTCCTCGGTGACCCGAACGAGCTCAACCCCGCCTGTTGGGTCGAGGAACGCGAGCACTTCGTCGACAAGTTCTTCGGGGGCCGAGGCGCCAGCGGTCACGCCGACGGTGCCGATCAGATCGTCGGGTAACTCTGTGACTGCGTTGACCCGAAACACACGCTCGCAGCCTTCCTCGCGGGCGAGCTTCTCGAGGGCCCGCGTATTGGATGAGTTCGCCGATCCGATAACGACTAGGGCATCACATCGATGTGCCAGCTCCATCAGGGCCGCTTGCCGATTGGTGGTAGCGAAACAAAGGTCGCTGCGGCCCGGCGTCCAAACCCCAGGGAACCGCTCGCCAACCCTGGCGGCGACGCCTTCCCAGTCGCGATGGGAAAGCGTTGTTTGGGCGAGCAGTGCTACGGGCTGGTCAGTGAGGGAAAGCGCGTCAACGTCGGCAACGGTTTCGACACGCTCGATCGAATCGGGAGCAACCGCCATCGTTCCTAGGGCCTCCTCGTGACCGTCGTGGCCGACGTAAACAATTTGGTACCCCTTCCCGGCGCGGACCTTCACCTCGTGGTGCACCTTGGTGACCAACGGGCACACCGAGTCGACCACGTATGACCCTCGACTCTTGGCCGCCTCGCGAACTTCAGGAGGGGATCCATGCGCCGACAACATGATCGGGCGCCCCGGAGGGACGTCGTCGATCGCATCGACGAACACCACCCCCTGGGCCTCAAAGCGTCGAACGACGAACTTGTTGTGGACGATCTCGTGGTAGCAGTACACCGGCGGCTCGAAGGCGCGTGCCATCCAGCTCAGTGCCTTGATGGCCATCTCGACGCCTGCGCAGAATCCCCTCGGCTCGGCTAGCAGTACTCGGTCGACGCCACTCGAAGCATCGTGATTCTCTAGATGGTGTTCAGGTGGCGACGCGGACATGGCGCTCCAGAATCTAGCCGCGCGTACTCAGCGGTAGCCTGTGTGGTCCATGTCTGCCGTATCAACCACAGCGCGTTCAGTGCCTACCGGCACCGGATCTGACGCTCGGTCGACGCGGTCTCTGGCACCAATCGTGATCGCGGTATCGCCGGGTTCACCTGCAGCTGATGTGGGCCTGCTGCAGGGTGACGAAATCGTCCGTGTGAATGGCGACGTGCCTCGCGACATCATCGAATGGCAGCTAGCGACTGACGAAGCCGATATTGAGATTGATGTGCTGCGCGGTGGTCTTGAGCTGGGATTTCTGGTTGAGAAGCGAGCAGGGGAGTCGCTCGGCATCGAGGTGTCCAGCGCGGTCTTCGACCGTGTGCGCACCTGCGACAACCACTGTGAGTTCTGCTTCATCTACCAGCTCCCAAAGGGGATGCGCCGCAGCCTTTACCTGAAAGACGACGACTATCGCC
>JAHRVJ010000072.1 GCA_019090765.1 Ilumatobacteraceae bacterium | reverse complement strand
GCGGGTAGCCGCCCGAGTCTCCTTCCACCTGGTCAGCGATGTTCTGCAAACCGAGCAGAGCGTAGACATCTCCGATGAAGGTGGTCGAATCAACACTGAACAGAGTCGGGTCGAGCTCGTGATAGAACGTCAGTGGTTCGTCCGGAACAGATACCGACGCGACGATCTCATCGATCTCAGTCTGCATCTCCAAGACGACCTCGGCAGCCTCGGCAACATGTCCAGTTTCAGCACCAAGCTGCTCGATCTGGGTATAGGTGTCGTCAAGCGTGAGTGCGGCAGGGCCATCCCACCAGGCGATCCCCAACTCATCGAGCTGGTCACCCAAACCGGTGAAGTCACCACCAATCACGACCAAGTCGGGTTCGTATCCAGCGATCGCTTCAACGTTCGGTTCAAATCCCGACAGCTCATTGGGCAGCTCGGTTGCGGCAGCGGGGTAGTTCGAGAACTCGTCAACTGCCACCAGTCGGTCGCCAGCGCCGATCGCGAACAACATCTCGGTATGCGTCGGGCTCAGCGACACAATCCGGAGATCGATCATCTCTGACGGATCAGTCGATGCTGGATCGCTGGTTGCGGAGTCTGTCGAATCGGTTTCGTCGCTGGCCTGGGAGTTTTCCGGTTCCGAGCTGGGGGAGTCATCGCTACCGCAAGCTCCAGCAAATAGGGCCAGACCGGCAACAACGCCGACCAAACTTCGTCGGGTACGTCTTCCACGCTGATGCATGTATTCCTCCAAGTTGGTTGGAGGACAAGCTGGGTTCGAGCAGACGATGATCGCCTGCCAGCGAGCCTTCCCTTGCCTCGAGGGATTGATGTCGCGTCGGCGTGGCAGGCGATCGGACTCGTCCAAGAGCGGCAAACCGCCGAGGAACCACCGTTGCGGGACAGCCTCGGGTTCTCACCGAAGTTCGCTGCGTCCACTGACAGTTCGACATCTTAGTGAGAGCTGCGTACGCTGCCCAACCTGATGACAGCTAGCGACGACTTGGCACCCACCGCAGATCCACGACCCGACAGTCTCCACGGAGCCGACTCGTTGGTCGTGGTCAATACGGGTAATGGCAAAGGCAAGTCCTCGGCCGCGTTCGGGATGATGATTCGCGCGGTCGCCCGAGGTTGGAACGTTGCTGTGGTGCAGTTCATCAAGTCAGGTGACTGGAAGACCGGCGAGGAGAAGATCGCTAGACAATTGGGAGTCGAGTGGCTTGCGTTCGGCGACGGCTTCACATGGGACTCCGACGATCTCGCCAACGACCGCGCCCACGCAGCTACCGGGTGGGCAGCCGCCCTTGACCTGATCACCGCAGGCGATCATCAGCTGGTGATCCTCGATGAGCTGACCTATTTGTCGAACTTCAACTGGCTCGACGCAAGTGAGATAGCCGATGCCATCAGCAACCGGCCGCGGCACGTCAACGTGATCATCACCGGGCGAGATGCAGCCCCTGAAATCACTGAGATTGCCGACACCGTCACCGAGATGCACGAAATCAAACACGCCTACCAGCAGGGCATCCGCGCCATGCGCGGGCTCGACTACTGAGCAACCCCATGGCCATCACGATGTTGTTCGGTGGAGCGCGTAGTGGCAAGAGCGCGCTGGCGGTCGAGCTCGGAATTCGCCATGGCGGCCCAGTCACCTACATCGCCACCGCAACGGCTATCGACGACGACATGTCAGCACGCATCATTCGGCACCGTCAGGAACGGCCAGCGGAGTGGAACACAATCGAAGAAGAAGTCGACCTGAAAGCCGCGCTCGCCGCAACAGCCGACGACAGCCTGGCAATTATCGATTGCCTGACTCTCTGGACATCGAACATGATCTGGCAAGAACACACCGACGAAGCGGTTTTGCAACTCGCGATTGAAACCTCCCGTGCCGCATCCCAACGGACCGCTGGCACCATCGTCATCTCCAATGAGGTCGGTTTGGGCGTCCATCCCGAAACAAGCCTCGGCCGCCGCTATCGCGACGTTCTCGGTCGGGTCAATCAGTGTTGGGCAGCCGCTGCTTCCCAGAATCTGTTGCTCGTTGCAGGGCAAGCCATCAAGCTCCGCGATCCCCTAGACCTGCTCCTCGACGCCAATTCAGAATCCCCAAAGGACTGAACTCCCCAATGACCATGCTGCACGAACGACTAGCCAACCTGCCTACAGGCGACACCGCAGCCAGCGATGCTGTCCATGAGCGAGCGGCCAACGTGCTTCGCCCGAGCGGTTCACTGGCCTGGCTTGATGAGATCGCCGCATGGGTCGCTGGATGGCAACGAACATCAGCGCCGAGGGTCGAACAACCGGCCGCGCTGATCTTCGCAGCCGATCACGGCGTTGCCGCCGCCACCGAAGTATCGGCGTATCCAACCGGTGTCACCGAAGCAATGTTTGCCGCCTACAACGATGGACGCTCGACGATCAGCGCCTTCGCACGGATCGCTGGGGCCACCGTGACCGCGATCGATGTTGGCATCGGCCAACCCACCGGCGACATCCGGCTCGAACCCGCAATGACCGAGGAGCGGTTCAACAGCGTCGTACAGACCGCTTTCGACGCGGTCGACCGCCTCGATTGCGATCTGTTAGTGCTCGGCGAAATGGGTATCGGCAACACCACCGTCTCAGCGGCTATCGCAGCCGCGCTTGAGGGCGGCGAGACCGCTGTGTGGGTCGGTCGCGGAACCGGCGTCGACGACGAAGGGCTCGATCGCAAGCGTGCCGCGGTCAAACAATCGGTTCGACGCATTGCAGGTATTACCGATCCGATTGAAATCTTGCGGGAAGTGGGAGGCGCCGAAATCGCTGCTCTCACCGCCGCCACGCTTGCGGCACGACTGCGATCGATCCCTGTAGTACTCGACGGCTATGTGGTCACGACCGCCGCGTTGCCGCTCGCGTCAATCGACCCGGCGGCAATCGATCACTGCACGGTCGGCCATTGTTCAGCCGAGCCAGGGCATCGCAAGCTGCTGGAACGACTCGGCAAACGGCCCCTGCTCGACCTCGACATGCGCCTTGGTGAAGGCTCCGGCGCGATGGCGGCCGTACCCCTGATCGCGATGGCCTGCGCCGGGATTACCGACGTTCCGACTTTCGGCGAGTGGTTCGGTGAATGAAGCGAGGATTCCTCGGAGCTACTCAGCTGCTGACAATCATTCCGGTACAGCTTTCATCGCCACCTAAGCCCGCGGCAACGGTCCCGTGGTTTCCCGTCGTCGGTGCCCTGATCGGCTGCGCAGTGGGCGGCATCGCAGCTGGATTGACCGAAGCCGTTCCTGCCTCTGTTGCCGCTGGCATCGCGGTGATCGCCGGAACGGTGTTGACCGGAGCCATCCATGAAGACGGGCTTGCCGACACTGCCGACGCGCTCGGCGGCCGCACAATCGAACGCCGACGGGAAATCCTGAAGGACTCGCGGCTTGGCAGCTACGGCGTCATCGGAATGTTCACAACAATCATCTTGCGGATCTTGTGCGTCGCGACCCTCAATCCGGCCGCCGCCTTCGCCGGCCTCATCGCTGCACACACTCTTGGCCGCGGCGCCGCGGTCGGGGTCATGGCGACGGCAAGCGAACTTCCCGACTCTGGTCTTGGCGCCGAGTACGCCCGAACGCTCTCGCGACGCTCAGCCCTGTTCGGAGTCGCCGCCGCGATCTCGATCACAGTCCTCGCTACGGGGTGGTGGGCTGGCCCGCTCGTTGCCATCGCCACGATCGGCGCAGTTATCGTCTCGGTGGTTGCGCTACGGCTATTCGGCGCGATCAACGGCGACATCCTCGGTGCGGTCGAACAGGTTGGCGAATGTCTCGTCCTGATCGTTGTTTCCGGCTTGGCGGCGGAACATCAACTCTGGTGGGCGTGATTGCCGCCGAAACATCGCAGCCACATGGCAACACCGAGCCACGCCGCAATCGATAGTCTCTCGGCGTGCAAGTCCCCACTCCTATCGCTCAGATCTCCCGCGGCTTTGCCATGGGAGCGGCCGACATCGTGCCAGGCGTGTCAGGTGGCACTGTCGCCCTGGTTCTCGGTATCTACGACCGGCTAATCGCCAACATCAGCACGGGTGCCCGTGGTCTGAAACAGTTGTTTACGGGCCAGATCGATGAGTTCCGAAAAACGCTGACCGACATCGAGTGGGTGTGGCTGGTATCGCTCCTGGTCGGAATCTTGGCTGCCATCGCAGCCCTCGCATCGGTGATCGAGCGTCTACTCCACGATGAGCCCGTACGGATGGCATCGTTCTTCCTCGGGCTGATCATTGGGTCGGTGTGGGTCGCGGTGCGGCTTATCGACCGGCTCGATGCCGCGACCGCCATCGTGATGCTCGGCGTTGGTGCAGCGATGTTCCTCTTACTGGGTCTGCGAACAGACACCGAGGTAGCCGACGATGCGCTGGAGGTAGTCACGAAGTCGTCGTGGACCTTCTTCCTCGCTGGCGCCATTGCCATTTGCGCAATGATTCTGCCTGGCATCTCAGGCTCGTTCATCCTGGT
>JAHRVJ010000071.1 GCA_019090765.1 Ilumatobacteraceae bacterium | reverse complement strand
GGTATTTGAAACCGCAGATGCAACGACCGGAGTCGGCCCGATCGAGGAGACTCTGAAGTGGGGTCAGCCAAGCTATCTCACCGCTGAAACTCGCAGCGGCAGTACGATCCGCATTGCGCCTACGGGAGCCGAGTCGGCCGACGAGTACGCCATGTACTTCATCTGTAGTACAAGCTTGGTTGACAGTTTCGAGAGCTTGTTTGGGGACGCGTTCACTTATGAACGAAACCGAGCCCTTCTCTTTCGTGTCGGGTCGGCCATTGCTGAAGCGGAACTTCGAGAATGCGTACGGATGGCGCTGACCTACCACAAGCCGTCGCGCTGACTTCGGTTAGAAGTACTCGAGCTCGAATCTCCAGGGAACGACATGTGCTTCCTCAATGGTGGCGAGGTGATCGTGGTTGATACGCACCTGCAGACACAGAGCTGGCAGGTTGCTAGCAGCGGCTGTCTCTGATGTTGCGGATTCTGGCCCGAACCGAAGCTGCGGTTTCGTTGTCGAACGCGAAGTCGAGCAGCGCGTTTGCTTCGTCTTGATATTCGAGGTGCTGGGCGGCCAGTTCGCTAAAGGCGCTGTAGGCCCACGCCTTGACGAACTTCTTCTTGCTACTGACGCACTCGCGTATGAAACTGGCGACTGCTTGGGCCTGTTCTGCAGGAACTGGCAGCAGAGCGATGCATTGCAGCAGATGGAGCTTCGCTTCCCAGTGTTCGAGAGTCGAGCAGTTGGAGTAGATCTGGCCGGCGAGTTCTGGATCGATCGAGTCGGGTGAGGTTTCGAGATGGTGCTTCAATAGCCAGGTAGATCCTCGCTGAGCAGGCACTTCGGTGAGTAGTGCGACCAATTGGGGTACGAAGTTGGGGTCGGTCGAGTGGCGCTCATAGAGCGCGCTGGGCGTGCCGACGGCGAGCGATTCCCATTCGTAGATTTCTTGTTCGAGCCCTGGCATTGGTTTCGTGCCTCCCGTTCCTATTGCCGATTCTCCCGCGGGGAGGAGTCAAGCAGAATCTCAGTGCGATGGGTTGTCGCCAGAGCGTGGAAGCCAAGCTCTCACAGGTGGGCTGCGAATCGCGATCTCCCGGATCGGCGTCACCAACCTGCTCTTTCGATGTTGACATCTGAACGTGGAGCCTGTGCGATGAGAGTTCGCGCGAGGGGGTCGCGCTGGAACTCATCGATGGTGGTGGTGGAGTCTGTCCGATGAGAGTTCGCGCGACCTGGTCGCGCTGAGACTCATCGGTGGGTTGGGTGGGGGGAGGCCTAGCGGTGGACGATGGCTAGGTAGCCGGCACCGACCGCTGGGGGATCGCGGTTTGGTTGTTCGGCACGGTCTGGCCCAGACAGCGGAATCGGCCTGGGCCAACAGCCCGACAGATCGCCGTCGGGTCAGTGGTCCCAGCTTCCCAGACGCGGCCAGCCGCGTGAGCGGCCCGTTTGTGGGGCTTCAGAAGAGGCAACGACAGAATTGGAAGGGTCCTCCATGAGACGAGCCTGACGTCTATCAAGGCCGCGTTTCCGGGCCGTAAGTCAGAAATTGAAGGGGCTGAGAAATGAAGCGGTACAAGATGCTGTGACGTCGCAGGCGCTGCCCTGTGAGATTGCCAGATCCCTTGAAGGTGCGATTGTGTCCCAGGGTGTGGTCTAGGAGGGTTGTGTGATCCTTGAAGATTCCGACCGTTCCGCGCAAGCTGGGATTCAGTGGACCTATTGAAGCCAGAACCTCGTCTTACCAGAGCTCAGAATCTTGAGCGATGCGGTGTCGTGGGCTATGTCGTAGCGGGGTTCGCCCAGTTACTCAGGCGCTTTGCGCAATGTGCGCGGCACCGAGCGATTGCGGCGGACCGAACATTTAGTGTACTCTATGGCTACATCTACGAAGAGGGGGAAGTTATGAAGGGACCTAGCAGGTCTAAACGTCGGTTCGGTGTTTCGATGCTCTTGGTTGGGGCACTCGTGGCCACTAGTTGCGGGGGTGACGATGATGACGACACGAGTTCGGCCACCGCGGTGGACACCAGTGCGACTGGCGAGACGGGCGACGCACCCTCGGCAGACGGAGGTGTCTTGACGTTCGGTAATCATTCGTCCTTGACGAATCTCGATCCCGACCTCGCGACGGTAGGCAATGACAACGAATGGCTGTTCCCGGCGTACGATCGCCTCGTTCACCTCACGCCGAATGGCGACTTCATCCCCGGCCTCGCCGAGAGCTGGGAGTTGAGCGAGGACGGGTTGACGCTGACCTTCCACCTTCGCGACGGTGTCGTATTCCATGATGGGTCGTCGTTCACCTCGGATGTCGCGGTCACGAACCTCGAACGGTCGATAAACTTGGAGGGGTCGATCAACGCGAGCGCGCTGAGTGCGATCGCTAGTGTCGAAGCGGTTGACGACCTGACCGTCCAGTTCAACCTGACCGAGCCTGCTGCGAGCCTCATTGGGATCCTTTCCGACAAGCCCGGCATCATGATCAGTGGCCAGGCGCTGGCTGACGGAGTCGATCTCAGTTCTGAGGCTGTCGGTGCGGGAATGTTCACGCTTGACTCGTATCGGGCTGGTGACCGCGGCAACTTCGTGAAGTTCCAGGACTACTGGGACCCGGATTCGGTCCTGCTTGATGAGTTGGTGATGGTCGAGTTGACCGATAACGCCGCTCGCGTCAATGCGCTCAGGGACGGCCAGATCGATGCCGCTCGGATCTATCCCGATGGCGTGGCTGCTGCCGAGGGCGATGGGATTGTGGTCGAATCTGGCCCCACACTCGAAGTCTGGTACATCCCGTTCCGACTGGTCGAGGGGGAGCCATGGACCGATGATCGTGTGCGCGAGGCGCTGACATACGCCCTTGACAAGCAGGGCATCCTCGACGTTGTCAGCGGGGGTAGTGGCACTGTTGTGTCACAGATGTTCCCGCCTAACTACTTTGCGGCGAGCCCGAACACGGAAGACGATGCACGGCCGTACGACCCCGATCGAGCACGCGAACTTCTCGCTGAGGCTGGTTACCCCGACGGTTTCTCACTGAGGGTCGGTGACCCCGGGTATCCCGTGTTTGCCCAGGCCGTGCAAGCTTCTTGGGCCGAGGTGGGAGTCGACTTGGAGATCATCCCGCAGGAGAGCAGCGAACTTGTCGACAACTGGTTCGATGGAAGCTTCGACATGTTCGCTGGTCCGTGGAGTGGGCGACCGGATCCGAACGTGACCAACGACTTCCTCTACTCGGCCGATAGCACGTTCATGAACTACGTCGGCTACGACGTTCCCGGGATCAACGAGCTTCTGGCAGAGAGCGAGGCTGCCAGTGGCGAGGAACGTACGGAGTTGCTGTGGGAGCTCGCCGACGAGGCGAACGCCGTGGCGTTCAACATCCCGGTCTTCGCGCCGGATTACATGCTGGCCTACGAGGACGACGTTCAAGGGCTAGACATCTACACCACTGTGAAGCAGGAGTTCCGCGGGGTCTCCGTTGGCTAATCGGTTGATTGGGCGTTGATGACCAACGCTTCGGCCACCAAGCAGGCGAGCCATGATCAGAGAGGGCGTGAGTCGAGAATTCCCGACTCACGCCCTAGCGCCGCGGTGCTCTGGCAGATCGGCCGGCATCTGCTCCGATCGCTGCTTGTGCTCTTCCTCATCACGGTGTTCGCATTCGGTCTCATCTGGATGGTGCCTGGCAATCCGGCATCTACACTGGCTGGCGAGTTCCCCTCCCCAGAGGAGGTTGCCGCAGTTGAGGCGAAGCTCGGACTCGACGACCCCATCCCTGTTCAGTACGGACGCTGGGTGGGCAACGCAGCCCAGGGTGACCTCGGGGAGTCACTTCGATCGGGCAGGAGCGTGACAGACGAGATCACCTCTCGACTACCGGTCACTTTGAGCCTGACGCTCTTCGCGGTCGTGTTCGGACTTCTCATTGCCCTGCCGCTCGGAACCGTCGCTGCCCTCAGACGCAATTCGGCAATCGATCGTCTGCTCACGGTGGGCTCTACAGTGGGTGTCGCCACGCCGAGCTTCTTCGTGGGGATCATCCTGGTGATCACGGTCGCCCTGAATACGAGTGTTTTCCCCGCCACCGGTTACGTCGGCCCCACCGAGAACGTCGGTGATTGGATAAGACACTGCATACTGCCGGGGCTATCGCTCGGTCTCGTCTTGGGGGCCGAACTGACGCGGCAAATCCGTAGCGCCCTGATCGAAGTCATGCAGTCCGACTACATCCGAACTGCGCGGGCAAAAGGGATCTCGAGCCAGCGAGTGATCGCGAAACATGCCTACAAGAACGCGGCGATCCCAATTGTTACAATCCTGGGTGCTCAGATCGCTGCGCTTGTTGGCGGGACCATCGTGATCGAGCAGATCTTCGCCATGCCAGGAATCGGCGGCCTTGCGATCTCCGCAGTACGAACGCAGGACATCCCGGTCATCCAAGGAATCGTGCTGGTCGTCGGGGCACTCGTGCTGATCATCAATACTCTCGTGGATCTGTCCTATGCCTTCTTGGACCCGAGGACTCGGCAATGAGTTCGACGGATAAGCCACGGGCCGCCGAACCCGCTGTCGATCGCTGGGCAGTGTGGCAGCGATCCGATGCATTCGAAGTTCCGGCGCCAGTAAGTGAGGGAGTCGAGACGTACCGCGGCGGGGCCTTCCGTCAGATGGTTCAGCGATTCATGCGTGAGCGTGCCGCTGTGGCTGCAGTCTGCGCCCTTCTGTTGCTGACAGCCGCAGCACTGGCGGCACCATTGCTTGCGACGCATGACCCCAACGCGGCAGATTTCTCAGCCCCGCTGGCCGGTAGATCTGCCGATCATTGGCTCGGCACTGACCAGTTGGGCCGCGACACGTTTTCTCGGCTGCTATTCGCAGGACGCGTCTCATTGCTCGCTGCTGTTCAAGCGCTCGGTGTTGCGTTGATGATCGGAGTTCCACTCGGACTCCTCGCTGGCTACTTCCGAGGAAAGATTGACTCGATAATTAGTGCCGTCGCGGACGGCATCATGGCCCTGCCCGCCCTGCTGCTGGCAGTCGCAATCATCGGTGCGACAGGAGCTGGCCTCACGAACGCGATGATCGCTGTCGGGGTGCTCTTCGCACCGCGCTTCATCAGGCTGATCCGTGCAACTGTGATCTCGATTCGCGAGAACGCGTATATCGCAGCTGCGGTCACCGCGGGAACTCCACCTACGCGAATCATGCTTCGCCACGTACTCCCGAACGCGCTCCCGCCATTGCTAGTCCAGGCTGCGTTCACGACGGGCTTCGCAATGCTCGCCGAGGCCAGCCTCAGTTTCCTCGGACTTGGCGTCCAGGCGCCACAAGCAAGCTGGGGTTCGATGCTCAACGACGGCTACGCGAACGCCAACCGCTCCTCGTTCCTTGCAATCCCACCGGGCGTTGCGATTGCACTTACAGTCCTGCTCTTCAATGTGTTCGGAGATGGACTACGTGCCGCAATCGGGCGGGAGGAGCGGCGATGACAGATGATCGGCCTGTACTGGAAGTGAGTGATCTTTCGGTGTCCTTCGCCTCTGAGCAGGGCTGGGTGCGAGTTGTGGAAGAAGTCTCATTCTCGGTTGAGAGGGGCAAGATCCTGGGAATCGTCGGCGAGTCTGGTTCCGGCAAGTCGGTTTCGTGCCTGGCGGCGATGGGACTCCTCGACAGCAGGGCATCACGAGTTGATGCCAGTAGCCGCGTCCTGTTGGAAGGTACGGATCTCACACGTCTCTCCCAACGACAACTCAGAGACGTGCGAGGCGATCGGATCGCAATGATCTTCCAGGAACCGATGACCTCGCTCAATCCGGCTTTCACCGTCGGGAACCAAGTGGCCGAAGGTATTCGTGCTCATCGCGGGGTGTCGGCTAGGCAAGCCAAGCGTCGTGCCGTCGAGCTGCTCGATCTCGTGGGGATACCTGATCCGGCGAGCATCGTGCATGCGTATCCTCATTCGTTGTCAGGTGGTATGCGCCAACGCGTGATGATCGCAATGGCCGTCGCATGCGAGCCGGCGGTGCTCATCGCCGACGAGCCGACCACCGCGCTGGACGTCACGGTTCAGGCACAGATACTGGATCTGTTGCGCTCGATGCGTGACGATCTCGGCCTTGCAATCGTGTTCATCACCCACGACCTTGGAGTCATCGCGGACGTTTGCGACGACGTCGTTGTCATGTACGCCGGCAAGATCGTGGAACGCTCGGACGTTGACTCCATCTTCGAGACGCCGCAACATCCATACAGCGAGGGATTGCTCGCGGCGATGCCTCGCCTCGGCAGCGACAAGGGTGCCCTCGGAATCATTCCTGGTCGCGTCCCACCACCATGGGAGTTTCCGCACGGATGCCGATTCGAGCCTCGGTGCCCGTACTCGGACGAGGCGTGCGGAGGTCCTCAAGTACTGCGTCAGGTTTCTGTAGGGCACGAGAGCGCGTGCGGCAGGATTCCAGATATCCGACTCGAGGGGATCGTGTCATGAGTGAATACGGGTTGGACGTGCGGTCGGGCCCCGCTCTCTTGAAGGTCCGAGACGTGCACGTCTCGTTCCGTTCGACCCGATTCGGACGTGCGCGGACCGTACGGGCCGTGCGAGGAGTTGACCTCGATGTCGCCGACGGCCAGACCGTTGCCCTCGTCGGCGAGTCCGGTTCAGGCAAGTCGACGTTGGCCAACGCCATCACCAGATTGGTACCGTTGGATCGCGGGGCGGTCCATCTCGGCGGGCACGCACTCCACGAACTGCAAGGTTCTGATCTCCGCCGCGCTCGTCGAGACGTGCAAATGGTGTTCCAAGACCCGTACTCGTCGCTTGACCCCTCGATGACGGTTGGCGCCAGTGTGGCAGAGCCACTCCGAAACTTTTCTGACCTGAGAGGATCGGAACTCGACAAGAGGGTTGCGGAGTTGTTCGAGCGCGTCTCCCTTCGAGCCGCGCATCGTCACCGATATCCGCATGAGTTTTCAGGCGGGCAGCGGCAGCGCATCGCGGTGGCGCGTGCGATTGCGCCGAGCCCGAGACTCGTCATTTGCGACGAGGCCGTCAGCGCACTCGATGTATCGACCCAGAATCAGATTCTGCGATTGCTCGAAGAGCTACAGCGAGACCTAGGGGTTGCAATGCTCTTTGTCACGCACGATCTGTCCGTCGTGTGGAACATCGCGGACGAAGTCATCGTGATGTACCTCGGTGAGCTCGTCGAGAGTGGCCCGGCTGAGCGTGTCCTCGACGCACCCGCGCATCCCTATACACAGGGTCTCGTCGCCGCCGTGCCCACCCCCGATCCCCGTGCGCAGCGGTCAAGGGAGCGCGTTGTTTCTAAGGGAGAGGTACCGGACCCGGCCAATCCGCCAGACGGATGCAGCTACCACACCCGGTGCCCTCATGTGATGGAGGTGTGCCGGACCGTTTCGCCGGCGTGGAGAGCAGTTGGTGATTCGACCTCGCGTGTGCGTTGCCACCTGTACGAATCGACCGAGTCGGGAGCCGAGCCGCTGACGCTCGCCACCAGATCGCCCGTTTCAGACACAGGAGAATGCTGAGCCTCATACTCGACCACTCACTCACTCGGACTGCG
>JAHRVJ010000070.1 GCA_019090765.1 Ilumatobacteraceae bacterium | reverse complement strand
TTGTCTGCGATGCGGATGGAAGTGTCGGTGGCGCCGAGCGGAGCCACGGTGATCAACGATGCCTATAACGCCAACCCCACCTCGATGCTTGCGGCGCTCGATGCGCTAGTCGCAGTGGAAGCGCGGCGACGGGTGGCAATCCTCGGTTTAATGGCAGAGATCGACGATGCCGAGCGGGCGCATGCTGAAGTCGCGGCCTATGCAGCCGAACGCGGTATCGAGTTGATCGCTGCTGGGACCGATCTCTACGGCATTGCGGCGGCAGACGACCCGGTGGCTGCAGCTGGCAACGTTGGTGACGGCGATGCGGTCCTCGTCAAAGCCAGTAGATCCGCCGGGTTAGAACGTGTGGCGGAACTGCTGCTTACATCAGGCGCGACGCATTAGTCGGTCTGAAGGGCTCCCCACCCTCTTCCTCTGGCAAGAAGGCCGATTCGGGGAATCGACGTAGGTCGACCCACCACGAGAGGAACAGCGCGAATGCGGCACCAAAGCCGAGCACGGCCCGCGCTCCCACCCACTCGATGATTACTCCGAACAACAGGTTGCCGATCGGTACGGTGCCTCCGAACACCATGAACCACAGCGGCATCACGGTGGCGCGTTCGGTGTTTCTCAGGTTTAGCTGCAGCGTCGTGGTGATGGCTGTGGCCGTCATGAAGTAGAAGAACCCGAGGACGAAGCCGACCGGAAATGCCAGTTCGGGTCCGCGTAGCTGGGAGAAAATCGCCAGTGAAATGGAGAACCCGACGAAGCCGCGCACGATCAGGACGCTGCGGTCGATACGTGCGAACAAAGTGCCGACCGCGATCGCGCCGAAGAACGCACCGGCACCCCAGATCGCGTATAGCCACCGATAGGTCGTACTGGCGGACGGAATATCAAGGTTGAGCCGCGCGACCGACGGGAAGAGCCCGATAAAGACCAGGCTGAATAGCGAGAACAGGAACATTCCGATCAGCAAGCGGCTTAGCACGAGACGGTCCCGGGCCGTCTTTAAGCCGGTGAGCATCTGCCGCCAGCCCTTCTCCAGGTGCTCCCCGCGCACGTCAGGCATCTTGATCACGATCAGCGCCACAATGAAGAAGATGTAGGTGGCCGCGTTGACGAGGAAGATCTGTGCGACTGACATTCCGAGAACCGCGAGAATGGCAGCGAGCACTGGGCCAATCACGCGGCTGCCGTTGATCATGGCTGAGTTGAGGCTGATTGCTCCGGGAAGGTCTTGGCGATGAACCAGGAGCGGCATCGATGCCTGGAAGGCCGGAGCGTTCAGAGCGTTCGCAACTCCGATGCCGAACTGCGCGGCAAACAGCATCCACACCGCAGCGTCGCGAGCGACGATGACAGCAAGCCCGATAGTCAACACGGCCATCACCGATTGCATCACCAACTGCAACTTTTGCTTGGACACCCGGTCGGCTAGCACGCCACCGGGAATCGACAGAAACAGCATCGGGCCGAGCTGCATGAAGATCATCAGGCCGACGAGTGCGGGCCGTCCGGTCTGGTCGTCGATGTAGGCCGGGAGCGTGAAGTTCTGCATCCACGTGCCGATTTGCGACAGCGATAGCCCAATAAAGATGACTCGAAACCCTCGGTAGCTGAGCGCGGCGCGCGCGGTGCCAGGTGCGTGGCCATGTGATGGCGCGGTTTCGATTGGTGCGGGAGCTGTCATTTGGGAGGATCTTTGGCGTGGAATACGAGGAGTAGGCGTAGGGGCGACGGACATTTTACGCCGGACATTGTGTTAGCTCCTAAGGCAGGTCGGCCGCTAGCTTTTTGAAGATGTGTTCGTTGCCATTGGAAGGTTGCCGGTGACCGCTGAACTAGAACGTTCTGTGGTTGTCGTGACTGGGGCGAATGGTGGTTTGGGATCTGCGATCACCGCGCACCTCGCAGCTCTAGGGGCCACCGTTGTAGCCCACTGCCGAATCGGCGACGAGCCAGTGGCGGGAGCGATGTCTACTGTGGTCGCCGATCTGGGCGATCCGGCAGCACCTGAGGAGATCATCGCTGAGGCTGTGAAATCACATGGGCGAGTTGATGGGCTAGTCAACTGTGCCGGAGTCCAGCCGGTCGTGCCGTTTGGCCAGATCAGCAATGCCGAGTGGCAGGAAATGCTCGATGTCAACCTGACTGCTGCGCACCGGCTTACCCAGTGCGCGGCTATGGCAATGGCCGATCAGGGCAGTGGCTCGATCGTGCACATTGCCTCGATCGAAGGCACCCAACCCGCAATCGGTCATGCTCACTATGCGGTATCGAAAGCTGCGCTGATCATGCACGCGAAAGCCTCCGCTCTCGAGCTGGGTCCAAGTGGTATCCGAGTAAACGCCGTCTCGCCTGGCCTGATCGACCGCCCCGGCCTGAACGTACAATGGCCTGAAGGCGTCGCGAACTGGGTGAGTCGAGCCCCGCTGGGCCGCCTGGGTACCGGCGAGGACGTAGCCAAAGCCTGCGCCTACCTGCTGTCTGACGCAGCATCATTTGTCACCGGCACCAACCTGATCGTCGACGGAGGAATGTCAACATGCTCCCCCTGGTAATCAAACGGAGGGGTCAGACCCCTCCCGTTTCATTCGGATCTCCAATCGCACGCAAGGGGTCAGACCCCTCCGTGCGATTGGGTGGAAGGAGGGGTTTTGATGTGGGGTGACGATTCGGGGGAGTTTGAACTTGAGTCGCCGCTGGGAGCCTGTTGCTACGGCTCTCGACTGCTTGGCAGTGACCCGCAGTTGGTGCTGCATGGGGGTGGAAATACCTCGGTCAAGATGCAGCGTTCCGATATCACCGGTTCCCTCATCGATACGCTGCTGGTAAAGGGCTCGGGGTGGGATCTTGGTTCGATTCAGCCGGCCGGGTTTGCTCCGCTCCGGATGACACGACTCAACGAGCTACTCCAGTTGGAGGCCATGACCGATCAGGAAATGGCACGTGAACTTGCCGCAGCCAAGCTCGACCCGGATGCCCCGCAACCGTCGGTGGAGGCCCTACTACACGCATTCCTTCCGTTCGCCGCCGTCCAGCACAGTCATGCTGACTGCATTGTTGGCATTACCAACACGGCCAATGGTGAAGCCAACGTTCGAGAGATCTTCGGAACCGACGTCGTCGTCATTCCATATGTCATGCCAGGGTTCGATTTGGCCAGGTTGGTGCGTGACCTCTGGCCGCAACAGGCGCACTCGGGCACCACTGGCATGGTGCTCCTCAATCACGGCCTGTTCACCTTCGGCGATGACACTCAGGAGGCGTATGAGCGCCACCTCGCGTTGATTGCCAAGGCTCAGGCTTGGGTCGACGCTCACCCTGAAGTTGCCGCCAGCGGTGACCCGATCGGTCCGGCAGTTGACTGTTGCGGCCCGGTTCTGTCTCGCGCAATCGCTGAGCTTCGTCGGGAGATTTCGGAGTACGCGGGCCGTCCGATGATCTTGAGTCGGCATACCGATGATGCAGTCACGTCGTTCATTGGTCGCAGTGACTTGGCGGACCTCGCGGCCCGAGGCCCACTTACGCCAGACCACGTGATTCGCACCAAGCGGGTACCAATGATCGGCACTGACGTTGCCGGCTATGCAGCCGCCTATGCCAACTACTTCAAGTCGAACGCGTCGGGCTCTGATGGTGACCTGACGATGCTCGATCCCGCGCCCCGCGTCATTCTCGACCCTGCGCTTGGCATGTTGACAGTCGGAGCCTCAGCGAGGGCGGCCGATGTTGCCGCTGACATCTATCACCACACGATTGACGTTGTGGTCACCAGCGAAGACCGCCTCGGCGGCTACGTAGCGTTGCCCGAAGCTGACATCTTCGATGTCGAATACTGGGATCTGGAGCAGGCCAAGCTGCGTCGAGAAGGGTCACCGCCCGAACTCGCAGGACAGGTGGCCGTCGTCACCGGAGCTGCCTCTGGAATCGGCCGCGCCTGCGCTGATGCGCTACTCGCCCGCGGCGCGGCGGTAATCGGCATCGACCTTGCGGACTCGGTGACCACCGCCTTCAAGACTCCGGCGTATTTCGGTATCCAATGTGACGTGTCGGACCCTGTCGCGCAGGCTGGGGCAGTTCATCTCGGAGTAGAGCGTTTCGGAGGTCTTGATATTGCGATCGTCGCGGCCGGAATCCTCGGCCCAAGCCAGCGCCTAGTCGATCTCGATACTGGGTCATG
The DNA here is from genome assembly GCA_019090765.1 of Ilumatobacteraceae bacterium. Classification (GTDB taxonomy): domain Bacteria; phylum Actinomycetota; class Acidimicrobiia; order Acidimicrobiales; family Ilumatobacteraceae; genus Sva-07. Next base: position 61 of record JAHRVJ010000070.1, on the reverse strand, counting down.
GCGCAAAACAATGGCGGTCAATGTCGATTCTGTGGCGTCGCTGTTCGCCGTCATCGGGCCA
>JAHRVJ010000007.1 GCA_019090765.1 Ilumatobacteraceae bacterium | reverse complement strand
CGCTTACCAACATCGATCCGCTCCGCATGAGCGGGGATCAGTTCAAGGACGCGTTCGCCGACCAGAGCATCGTGAACGACAACATCAGCTTCGCTGAGGAGTCGAGCAGCCTTGAGCGTAAGTAGCTCGGGGTCGCCCGGACCTGCGCCGACCAAGGCAATGGTCATGTTTTCGCGCCGCTCTCCGCGGATCGTCGGCGACGTGATTGAGTCTCTGGAAGAAGCGCCACCAATTCGGCCCAGTCTTGCTCGACGCACCAGTCACCGAAACTCCGTTCCGTTGCTGCATCGTTCTCCGCTGGCGTGTCGGCGCTGAAGCGTTCGAGCAAGGGGTGCAGCAGATTGGCGACAGCGGTTAGCGGGACGTCTTTGCGTAACAGTCGGGCCAGGCGGTCCCCAGCTGGGGAGCCGCCGACATAGATGTCATAGTTGCGTTTGGTACGACCAACAATTCCGAGTTCTGCGGAATATGGGCGTGAACAGCCATTTGGGCAGCCGGTCATATTGAGTCGCAGGGGGAGCCCGGTGTTGCCTGTGTCGGCCAACACCTTTTCGAGCTGGTCGACAAGATCGGGAAGAACCCGCTCGGCTTCTCCGAGGGCCTTGGTGCAGGTCGGTAGCGCGGGGCAGGCGATCGACAGATTCCTTGTGGGGCTCTGGTCGCTGGCGAGGGCTACGCCGTTCGATCGAAGGACAGATTCGACCGTCTTAGATTCAGCGATTCCCAGTAGCAGCAGGTCCTGGCGCGGGGTGACGCGCAGTTCAGAGACCACGCCGTCAGCGATCAGCTGTCGCAGTGCCACGCGCAGGCCGCCTGCGACCTTTCCGGAAGGGACCGGCAAGCCGAGCGTCCCCGTGGCGTCGGCATCGAGCCATCCGTGATGAGCGTGCACCTCCCAGCTGGGAAGCTCAACGGGTGGTGCGAGAGGTTGCCCGGTGCGCTCCTCAACCTGCGCCCGTAGCCAGTCGACGCCGCGCTCTTCCAGCAGATACTTCAGGCGGGCGCGTGAGCGGTCTTCGCGGTTGCCATGGTCGCGTTGGGCCGTGACAATCGCCTCAACAACGTCGCCGAGATCCTCGGGTGGAACCCAAGCAAGGGGCTGCGCGAGCAGCGGGTAGGTGTCGTCGGGGCGGTTGTTGCTCATGCCCATCCCGCCTCCGGCCAGGATGACGAATCCGGTCAGCTTGCCGCTGGTCCCGTCCGACAGTGTTGGCACGATGCCAACGTCGTGGGTGTAGATATCTACGCAGTTGTCGCCTGGCCAGGCCACTCCGATCTTGAATTTTCTGGGAAGGTACGACGCGCCGTAGATCGGCTCGATGTCATCGATCGGCTGGAGTACGGCGGCCGGCTCGGCGCTGACCGCTCTTTCACCGTCGACCCACAGTTCCCAGTAGGCCTCGGTGCGGGGGCGAAACCGCGCGACCATCTCGTCAACAACGGGTTGCAGAATGGCGGTTCGTTCGGGGTCCGGCACTGGGCAGGCCATGACGTTGCGGACCACATCGCCGCAGGCCGCGAGCGTGGTAAGCAGCGAGCTGTTGATTCCCGCGACTAACTGCTGCAGCTCAGCTTTGTGTACCAAATGGTATTGCACGCCTTGCCGAGTGGTGAGGCGCAGTTTGTCGCCAGCGAGCGCGGCTACCTTGTCGAGAGCGAGCCATTGCTCTCCTGAAATGACTCCGCCGGGCACCGAGGCGCGAACCATGCAGGAATAGTCGACTGGGAGTTGCTGCTCGGTTCGTGCACGGCGCACGTCACGGTTGTCTTGTTGGTAGATGCCGTGGAACTTCAACAGCAATTCGGAATCGTGATCGAAGCTGTCCTTGTCGTTGGATAGCTCGTCGCCGATTTCCCCGCCGAGGTACCGGCTATCGATTTTGATTGCTTCTGCGCTCATGATGATTCCTTGCAGGCTCAGAGATGGAGGCCGCACTCGGTCTTGGTGGTATTCGCCCATCGTCCGGATCTCGGGTCGTCGCCCTCCGCGACGGGCTTGGTGCATGGCCAGCACCCGAGAGACTCATATCCGCGGTCGACTAGCGGGTGCTCAGGGAGATCGTGGGCGGCGGCGTAGCCAGCAACGTGAGCTTCGGTCCATGCCGCAAGCGGGTTGATCTTCGTGACGTTTCGAAGGAGGTCGTCGTGGACCATAGGGGCTGCTCGGCGGGATTCGGAATCGGACCGACGGAGTCCGGTAACCCAGGCCTGGTGGCCCTCGAGCGCGCGCTTTAATGGATCGACCTTGCGAGCCGCGCAGCAGGCCGCAGTGTCGCTTTGCCAAACGTTGCGCTCAAGGTCTGGCTCCGGACGAACGATCTTGATGTTCAGCCCGTGGCGCGACGCAAGATCCTCGGCGAACCATTCAGTTTCGGCAAACAGGTATCCGGTGTCGAGCAGAGTGATCTCAATTCCCGGTAACGCGGAGTGTGCGAGGTGAGCGAGGGTTGCGTCGCCGAAGCTGGCGGTCACGCAGAGTTGGTCGTCGAAGCGCGCAGACGCCCAACGCAAAACGCGAAAGGCGTCGATGACGGGGTCATCAGACTCATGTGGCGGTGTCGCCAAACCTGGCGTGCTGGAGGAGCTCACGGGGTACATTAAACCAATCCCGACTAAATAGATCAACTTTATTAGGAATTGATTTCGTAGGCTGACCGAATGCCCCTCGCAGGTGAACGCCCGGACTCTTCATCGACACGCTTCGCGTACCCCGTGTTCCTCGACCTGCACGGTGTGTTTGTCCTGGTAGTTGGTGGTGGCCCGATCGGAGCTCGCAAGTGCGAAGGGTTGGCGGCCGCTGGTGCGCGGGTGCGGCTTGTTGCGCCGTCGATTTCTGAATCTCTTGACGTCGAAGCAATCGCCGAGGTCCACGAACGAGCTTTTCGACCAAGTGATCTTGACGATGTGCGCCTGGTCGTTGCCGCGACCGGTGACCAAGCGGTCGACGCGGAGGTTTCCTCTGCCGCGCGCGAGCGCGGCATTTT
>JAHRVJ010000006.1 GCA_019090765.1 Ilumatobacteraceae bacterium | reverse complement strand
GTTAAAGAACCCGTCGGTGTGGTCGGCGCAATTACTCCTTGGAACTACCCGCTGCACCAGATCGTCTGCAAGCTCGGCGGGGCGTTGGCTGCTGGGTGCACATTTGTTCTCAAGCCAAGCGAAATCGCGCCGCTTAATGCCTTTATTCTGGCCGAGATCGTGCATGAGGTCGGGCTGCCGGCCGGCGTCTTCAATCTGGTTTCCGGTACCGGAGCGGTAGTCGGCGAGGCCATATCGTCACACGCCGGTATCGATATGGTCAGCTTCACCGGATCTACTGCGGCTGGAAAACGAGTAGCGGCCGCTGGTGCTGGAACCGTGAAGCGCGTCGCCCTCGAACTTGGCGGCAAGTCTGCCAACATCGTGCTCGATGATGCCGACTTCGAGACGGTGATCTCCAAGGGTGTTTTCTCCTGCTACCTGAACTCGGGTCAGACGTGCATCGCGCACACTCGAATGCTGGTACCAAACAGTCGGTATGACGAGGCTGTGGCGCTTGCCGCAGCGGCCGCTGATGCGACTGAGGTCGGTTCCCCAAGCGATGAGGGAATGCACCTCGGCCCGCTGATATCCCAGACCCAATGGGATCGTGTGCAGAGCTACATTCAGAAGGGGGTCGACGAAGGCGCGGTAATCGCCGCTGGTGGCCTCGGCAAACCAGAGGGTCGTGAGACCGGATACTTCGTTAAGCCCACAGTGTTGGCCAACGTCACTAACGATATGACGGTGGCGCAGGAGGAGATCTTTGGTCCCGTCCTTTCGATCATCGGATACGAAGACGATGACGATGCGGTGGGAATTGCCAACGACAGCCCGTACGGCCTCTCGGGTGCAGTGTGGTCTGCCGATCAAGATCGCGCGTTGGCGATCGCTCGGCGCATCAGAACTGGCACGATCGATGTCAACGGCGGAAGCTTCAATATCTCCGCTCCGTTCGGCGGCTACAAGCAGTCGGGTTACGGCCGAGAGAATGGCGCCTACGGAGTCGAAGAGTTCCTCCAAACCAAGTCGATTCAGCTCTAGATCACGTATCGCGCCCGCTTCGGTGCGGCTGTAGGGTCGTTGCCGATGTGCAGTGCGCGGGTGTTCAAAACTGAATTCGGGTGCGATGGCTGATCGCGTCGAACGGCTGACCAACCTTCTCGCACTGCTGCTGGAAACGGTCGAGCCGCTCAGCCTGATCGAAATCGCGTCGGAGCTAGGCAGCCAATACCCCGATGGCGAACGGGCGCGGCGTGCTGCGTTCGAGCGTGATAAGTCCGCATTGCGGGCAATTGGTGTACCGATCGAAACTGAGATCCTCGCTGGCGGTCCGTACTCAGGCCAGACGCGATATCGAATTGATCGTCGGTCTTACGAGTTGGCCGACCTTGAACTCGACGCCGACGAGATGCGGGCCCTGCAAGTTGCGGTAGCGGCGACGCGTACTGACTCGTCAGTGGGTCAGGACGCGATCTGGAAGCTCGGCGGAGACTTCGGCGCAGACCGTGCGCCGATCTCCGCCAACTTGCCCCATCGCCCGGAGTTGCCCATGATTCGCGCGGCGGTTGCCGCGCGTGCCCCCATCGAGTTCTCTTATCGAGGTGACCGTCGGCGGCTTGACCCGTGGGGTCTGCTGCTGCGCGGCGGATTTTGGTACGTCATTGGGCACGATCACCAACGCGAGCAAAAACGCACCTTCCGGGTCGACCGTTTCGAGGGTGGCACCGGGAACGTTTTGGTAGGTGATCCTGACTCATTCGAAAGGCCCAGCTCGTTCGATCCGCGGTCGGCCTTCCCGGCAGATCCAAAACAAATCGGACATGCCAGCGAAGACGGCATCGAGGCGCTGGTTGAGATCGACGCTGTCCGCGCGCCAGCCGTCGAGCGCGAGCTTGGAGAAGAACGCGTCCAGGACCGTCGTGATGATGGCAGCATCACCGTTCTCGTACCGGCATCGAACATCTCTGCGTTCCGCTCGTGGGTGTTGGGGCTGCTCGATCACGCCGAAGTGCTCGAACCTCCCGAGGTGCGCGAACACATCGTTGCTTGGCTCGCCGAGGTGGTGGCAGCAACATGAGCGGACCACTCAGGGCGGAGGACCGGCTACGACGGTTGCTGGTCATGCTCCCCTGGCTGATGGAGGCGGGAGAGGTGCCCCTCGCCGATGTTGCGCACCGCTTCGACATGACTGAGGCAATGGTGCAGAAGGAACTCGAGCTCGTGGCGATGTGCGGACTCCCACCATTCGTTGACGAGATGATCGACGTCTTCGTCGACGACGGCATGGTCTTCGTGGGTGTGCCGCGTCTGTTCACGCGACCCTTGCGGCTCACTGCGCCCGAGGGTTTCTCACTGCTTGCGGCTGGTCGGGCTGCGATGGAATTGCCAGGCGCCGACCCGGCCGGACCACTCGGCAGGGGGCTGACGAAGCTGGCGGGCGCTCTCGACGACGCTGGTTTGGATACAGGCAATGGTGATGTGGTCGACGTAGTCGTAGACCTAGCTCGACCGGCGCTGACGGACGAACTGGCCGACGCGGCTTCGTCGGGGGCCGAGTTGAGCATCTCCTACTACACGCCCGCTCGTGATGGCATCTCCGAGCGTTTGATCGTCCCGCGGCATGTCTTCGTCGACCTTGGCAACTGGTACGTCGTGGCCGACGATGGTTTGTCAGGCGAGCGACGAACCTTCCGCATCGACCGCATTGAAGAACTGCGTTCGACGGGGAAGACGGTCTCGGTTGATGAAGTGGTTTCGGCTCCAGAACAGTTTTTTGTTGATGCCGATGTGCCGCGGGCGCTGGTGCGTTTGGCAGCTCCGGCGCAATGGGTCGTTGAGCGGTACCCGAGTAACGATGTACGCGAACTCGAGACGCCCGAAGGCTGGGTTGAAGTTGAGCTTCCAGTAGCGAGTGATCGCTGGCTAAGCCGGTTGTTGATCAGGCTTGGGTCAGATGCCGAAGTCGTTGACCCCCCAGACGCGCGTGAGCGAGCACGCGATCTGGCACGGGTAGTACTGGCTCGCTACGACGAGTAGAACGGTTGCAGCTGTTCGACCGAGGTGATGTGGTGAGCGTCGAGCAAGTGTGGCAACACCGCCGCCGTCGCGGCAGCGTCATTGAGGGCATCGTGTGGTCGATCTAGCGCGATGTCGTAACGCTCGCAAAGGTCGCCAAGCCGATGAGAACGTTCGCGCTGTGGGTCGAGCAGGCGAGACATCTGAAGTGTGCATAGCTGTGGGCTCAGCTTTTGCTCGATTGATTGACCGCCCTTGTGACGACTAGCTGCGTGCAGCAGGAACCCGGCGTCGAACGCGGCATTGTGAGCAGTGAAAACGGCGCCATCCACACGTTGCTCGAACTCAGTTAGCACGTCATCGAGAGGCGGTGCTCCGCGTAACTGTGATCTCGTGATGTGGTGGACGTGGGTTGGACCGACACGTTGCCACGGCCAACGCAACTTGACCAGCGTTGACCATTCGTCGAGCACGGTGCCATCGGCTTCGACCGTGACCATTCCAAGCTGAAGGATGCGGTGGCGGTTCGGCGTGAAGCCCGATGTCTCCAGATCGACAACGGCGAAACGAGGCATTGGCACGGGTTCCACCATAGACAGCGGGTAACACATCGGAGCCGGTGGGCCCCAGCGCGACTGCTGAATCTGCAACTGGAGTCGTTCGAAGTCTTCCGGCTAAGTTGCCGGAATGCAGTCGGGTGAGGATGCTGTCGAATTGGACGCGCGCACGGATTGGGCGATTCGGCTTCTCTTTCAGGTTGCCCTTGCCCTGTTCATCTTTACGGTGGTTGTCGGGATTCTCAACGGTACCGACGCCGTCGACTTCGGGCGCGAGACTTTGATGACCCATGTTCACGCGGGCACCCTCGGATGGATCAGCCTCTGCGTGTTCGGAGCTTCGCTGCAGCTCTTCGGTGCACTTCGATCACCTGCTGGCAATGCGGGTGCCTTCATTCAGTACATGCCCGTAATCTCCGTCGTTGCGATTACGGGCTATGTCGCCATCTTCTTCGTAACCACCGGAATCTGGCGTCCAATAGCGGGCGCGGTCACTTTGCTTGTCAGTGCCTGTTGGTTTGGCTGGGTGCTGGGTCGCAGTAGGTCAACCGTGCTCAGCGTGCCCCGGCTGGCGATCCTTGCAGCTCTCGCTTCGCTGGCGATCGGTGCCGTGCTGGGTGTTTTGCTTGGCATCGAACTATCAGGTGAGGCCGACGTGCTGCCTGAGGGAGCCGAGGACGCTCACCCCGCTGGGATGGTCATTGGCTTTCTAATCCCAATCGGCATGGCTCTAGCTGAGTGGATCCTTCGACCAGATTCCAACGACGAGCCGGCCGATCGCATCGGGAAGATCCAGATTATCCTTCCGTTTGTTGGTGGAATCCTGGTGATGGCGGGGCTCCTCGCCGATATCAACCC